>JADHLK010000050.1 GCA_016780695.1 Alphaproteobacteria bacterium
CCGCTGCCTGTCTCGGTGCCGTTTCTGGATTGTTTTGATACCGGCATTGATTATGGCGGCATGGGGAAGGTCACGGTAAAGCTGTCTGCCCGCCAGGCCGGGGAATAGCAGACCGGGGAATAAGCAGGCCGGGGAATAAGCAGACCGGGGAATAAGCAGACCGGGGAATAAGCAGGTCGCCGGCCCGGCCTAATCGCGATCCCAGCCCGGATAGGTGCGATCAAGAAAACGCAGCCATGCCGGCCATTCGCGTTCCCCGGAAATCCGCTGCGGGTCTGAAAAAAACGCTTTTGCTCTTTCGACAGCCGGGCCTCTTGGTTCGATGGGCTTGTCGGTTGCGGACAGAATATCGATTTGTTCCTGACAGGCTTTGTTAAAATAATAAGCCCGGTGAAACGCTTCGGCGACCGATCTGCCGATTGCCAACATTCCATGATGGCGCATGGCCAGAACTGGTTTGTCTCCCATCGTTCGGACCATCTCGGCAAGCTGTTCCTCGCTTGGATTTACGCCATCATAATCATACCAGGCAACCTGATCAGAGAAACGCATTGCATTTTGGCTGAGCCCCAGCAATCCATCCGGGTGGGCAGAAACAACCGTGCTGGCGTGATTATGCAGATGAATAACACAAGCCGCATCCTTGATATGTTCATGGATGACGGCATGAAAATGAAAGCCGTTCGGGTTGATGATATCGGTCAAGCCATCTGCCTGTGATCCGGCTTGCTTGACAGCGCCGGTCAGCGAACATAACACCAGCGATTGCGGTGTGACCTCATCAAAAAACAGGCCATACCGGTTGATATAGACATGATCCTTTTCCAAGGCTGATTGGGCGGTGATATGGGTGAATATCGTGTCAGTCAGCTGGTGATGCGCGATCAGCCGGTAGGCCGCGGTTAAATCGCGTTTGATGGTTGTTTCTGCTTGTCCAGCCATGGTCATCTCGCGTGTCTTTGCCCAGCCCCTTTAGGGCAATTTCAATGGTTATCCAGAATGAAACAGGGTTCTGATATCGGCAGCTTCGTCCAGTTTCATCAGCCGGTCATAAAGCGCAGCAGACTGTTCCGTGCTGAGACTGCGCTCAGCCAAGGAGTAAAATTTCTCCTCCAGCTCGTCAGCTGAATAGGGGTCCTGCCAATCGCCGCGATTGGTTTTGACGGCATGGCTGAAAAGAGCACCATTCTTCAGCTTTATTGTCACGTCTGCTGGCCGGAAATCAGGGAGCAGGGCGGTCATTGAGGGGTTTTCCGTTACCGTTACTTTTTTCGCCAATTTGGCGGTCGCCTGATTTTTCAGAGCCGCCCCGGCAAAGCTCATCACTTTGGAATTTTTGTTCACCAGCGTTGTCGCCATGGCAAAGGGGATGGAAAATTTGGCCGCGAGCATATTTTTCGGGCTGGGATCATTCAATTCTGCTGCCAGATTATAGCTTACCACCTCAATAGCCTCTATTTCATCACTATCAGCCAATTCTGGATGCGCCTCCATCAGCTCTACCAGGCAATCCAGCGCGGCATGATTATACCGGCAACAGGCATGCAGTTTGAAATAATTGCGCATCACCTCAAAACGCTCCCCTAATTGCTCAACCAGCAGGGTCTCATCCAGCTTATCAGAGATAACCGACCCGAAAACTGAACCGATACCGTCATTTTCACCGGAAAAGCCGGTCTGTAGCAAATCAATCGCCAAATGCCCCATCTGGTTCGACAGCCCGGCATAGGCATTGCGAACGGTTCCCCCTTCCAGCATGGTTTTGCGGCTGCTTGCTGTGGTCAGGCTGGAGGCAATATTCATCAGCTCACAATGCTGTTCGGTATCAAAATGCAGGAGCGTGCCGATTGCCGAGGCTGCGCCGACAACGCCCCAGGTGCCATGCGGATGCATGGATGCTCTTATCTGGGCGGCATTGCCAATTCTGGCAGCTATGTCATAGCCGGTAATAAAGGCGGTGATAAACTCACCGCCGGAAACAGGCCGCTGCAGCAGATCAGATTGCGCGGCAGCAAGAAGCGCAGGAAAGACATGAATGCCCGGGTGGCCTTTCGCGAATTGATGCCCCTCATCCATCTCCAGAACCGTGCCTGCCAGCCCGTGAATAAAGGCCGCTTGCGCGCGATCAGCGAAGGCCTCTGGCCCGATCAGGGGAATTTGCCTGGTCGCTGATTTTTGCCCGCTGCATCGTTCGACCAGCTGTTTTACTTCTGTTTCAACAATGCCGCCCAGAATGGCTCCGACACAATCTGCAATGATGAGTTTGGCCCGTTCAACCACCTCCTGATCCATAGGAAGCGAGGGCATTTCAGCGCAGAATTGCGCCAGGGTCTGAGTTTTGTCTGCCATCTCTTGCGGCTTTCTGTCCTTGGTTACGCTATCTTATGCCATAGTTCTGACTTAATATAAGGCACTCGTCCTTGTAGATCAAAATTTCCAGCTAAATGTCCAGCTAAATTTCCAGCTAAATGTCCGGCTAAATGTCCGGCTAAATGAATTTTTGTAAATCCAGTTGATCTGAATAAGAAATTGAGGAACACTCTCTCTGGGAAGAAATGCTTTATAGTGAGATTGGGTTCGGGGGATGACAACAGGTATCTTAAAAAAGATCGATGACCTGCTTGAAAAAGCACTCTACTACATTTCAGGCATTCTATTGATTATTATCGCGGCCATTGTTTTTACTGCGGTCGTTATGCGTTATGTTTTCAATGAGCCGCCGCTTTGGGCAGATGAAGCGCCGCGTGTTTTCTTTTTATGGATGACCTATCTTGGTATCGCGGTCGCCACCAAGCAGGGCCGCAATATCCGGGTCACTCATTTCATTGACAAGATAGCACCGAAACCAAGGGTCATCTTGGAAACATTCATGCATTGCCTTGTCCTTATCATGCTGGCGACCCTGATTTGGTATAGCTTTCCGATTTTGAAACTTCAGGCTGGCGGGTCAATGTTGTCAACCGGCTGGAGCTGGCTCTGGCTCTACACGCCTGTGACCGTAGGCAGTATCTTGATGCTATTCTATCAATTCAGGCTGATGATCGCCTCTTATCAGCAATATAAAGTCAAAATAGGGGAGGATGTCTGATGCTGCTTGTATCCATGATCGCGTTGTTGTTTGTCTTCTCCCTGCTTGGGATGGAGATTGCCTGGGCTATTGGCATTGCCGCTTTTGGCTATCTGGTGCTGGCCCAATTTACCGACAGCTTTACCCCGATGGTGTTGTTTGCCCAGCAAATGACCTCTGGCGTAAATTCCTTTGTGCTGCTGGCTATCCCGCTCTTTATCTTTGCCGGTGAATTGATGAATGTCACGGGCGTGACGCGCCGCATCGTTGGGTTCGCCGCGACATTGGTCGGCCATATTAATGGCGGGTTGGCCAATGTCGGCGTTACCGCCAATTTTATCATGTCCGGCTGTTCAGGCTCAGCGCTTGCTGATGCTGCTGCGACCGGAACGGTGCTGTTGCCGGAAATGAAAAAGCGCGGCTTCAAGCCGGCCTTTTCCAGTGCGGTTATCGCCTCAGCTGCGACAGTCGGGCCTATTGTGCCGCCTTCTATTTCCTTTGTGCTTCTGGGCGCGATTGTCAATGTGTCTGTGGGGCAGTTATTTCTGGGCGGTGTGGTTCCCGGTATTTTGATGTTTGTCGGGATGTTCGCGGTTACATGGTGGATATGTAAAAGCCGTGACTATCCGGTTGAGGAAAGAGCCACAACATCGGAAAAAGTGATTTCCTTCAAAGAAGGGATCCCAGCCCTGATTGCCCCGGGCATTATTGTGGGTGCCATCATTTTCGGGGTTGCAACGCCGACAGAATCTGCAGCGGTCGCCGCGTTTTATGTGCTTTTCCTCGGCTTTGTTCTCTATCGCAATTTGACACTTAAAAAGGTGATAAAAGCGGCCTCGCACGCAGCCGTGGCCACTTCAGTCATCATGCTGACTGTTGCGACTTCCAAGATATTTGCCTGGCTGGCGGTCAAGGAAAATCTTGGCGTCATCCTCACAGATGCGATGCTGGCGATCAGCACAGAGGTTTGGGTGTTGCTTTTGATGATCAACATCCTGCTGCTTATTCTGGGCATGATTATGGAAATTCTTCCCATCATGCTGATCATCGCTCCGGTGCTTTTCCCGCTGCTGGGCGGATTGGGTGTTGATGAGGTTCATTTCGGGGTCGTTATGGTTCTGAATTTGATGATAGGCATGATTACGCCGCCGATTGGGCTTAATCTGTTTATCATCTCACAAATAGGCGGGGTCGGTGTCATTGATATCTTCAAAGAGGCGATACCCTACTTCTTAATCTTAGTGTTTGTGCTCCTGGTGATTACCTATGTCCCCGGGATCACATTATTCCTGCCGGAATTGGTCTTTGACAGATAATACCATGCAAGGCTGTTGAGACTGCCGGCGGAAATTTTAGCCTTGCTAAACAAAATGGAGGAAAAAATGAAAAGAAGAGCATTTAATCAGGGCCTTACCAGCCTAGGAATTGCCGGATTATTGTCCGGGGTTGCTGGCCCGTCAATGGCTGCAAAAATGCTTATTTATGGGAATGCTGGCAATATTGACAGTGCTTCAAATAAATTTGCCAAGAAATGGCTTGATCTGGTGAGCAAGAGAACCAACGGAGAGCTTACCTTTGACATCAAGGCCGGCACTATTGGTGGTGGTAAGGATGTTCTGGATGGCACTGCTCTGGGGACAGTTCAGCTTTATAACGGGGCCTATACCGGCCTCAGAGAGTTTGATGTGTTCTACGCCCCCTATTTTGCGAGGGATTCAAACCACGCTCAGAAGATTGCCAATGAATTGCTTTTTGATGAACTGAACGCTGCCGTTCAGAAGCGGTATTCAGGCTTGCGCTATCTCAGCGTGGCAAGAGCCGGCCCGTGGAAGCTGTTCACCAAGGAAAAGCTGGAATCCTTTGATGATCTGAAGGGGATGAAAATCCGTGCACCTTCGATTGAAGGGGTTATTGCCGGTCTGGAGCAGGTGGGCGCGAAACCAACCGTTATTCCGTTCAACGAACTCTATGGTGCTTTGCAGCAGGGCGTTGTTGATGGGATGGCCACACTTGGCAACCTGATGATCAGCCAGAAATTCTATGAGGTAACAAAATATTGTTATCAGAATGACTGGGGTATCGGTCTTGACAAGCAGATGATGAATATGAGCGCCTGGAACAGCCTGTCCAGCCAACATCAGTCTATACTTGTTGATACTTTCAACGAGCTGGAGCCGCAGGATTTCTTCCGGGCAACAGAGGATGCCGAGAAGGAAAACTTCGCCAAATGGCGTGAGTTTAACGGCGCGGATACCACACCTAAGCTGGATGCCTCAGCTGCCCAGAGAACGCTTGAGCCGGCCATCAAGGCGCTGGCTGATGATATTTTTGGCGCGGGCACTTACGACAAAATCCAGTCCGTCTAAGACCAATCTTTACAGGCCATCACCCCTTTGCCGGGGTGGTGGTCTTTTTTTCTTCATATTTCCCGCAAAATATAATCAGCTGCTTTTTCGGCAACCATCATAGCCGGGGCGGCGGTATTTGCAGACGGGATAGAGGGAAAAACAGACGCATCTGCCACGCGCAATCCGGCAACACCCTGAACGCGCAATTCAGCATCCACGACCGCCTCTGGGTCAGCGCCCATGCGACAGCTGCCACATAAATGATGCACGGTACCCGCAGATTGGCGTATCCAATCAGAAACAGCACTTCGTGTGCGGATTTGCGGCCCCGGGGCTAATTCTTCCCGGCGATAGGGATCAAAGACTTTCTGGGCAAACACATCCCGCAAGATTTCTGTCGCCTCAATCAGCGGCTCAATATCCCTCTCATCTGCAAGGTAATTCACCTGGATATGACAGGGATCAGAGAGGTTTGGGCCAGTCAGCTTGATATGCCCGCGGCTGACCGGGCGCATCACTGAGGCATTTGCCATAAAGCCGGGCCGATTATTGGCTGACTTCTTAAGAGGATTAAAGCGCATGGTGGCGGTGGAGAGAGCTGGCAAAAAATGACTTTGAATGGTCGGATTATCTTCCCCTTGTGTTTTGATATAGGCGCCTGCTTCCAGCGGAAAAACGGTCATGGGGCCGGTTCCAAAAAGCCAGGCTTGAAGGAAGGCGGCTGCTGCCTTGTCGGCTCTGGTCAGCCCGTGCAAGGTTACCTCTTGCGGGGCGGCATAGCTCACCCTTATCAGCACATGATCATGCAGATTTTTGCCCACCTCTGGCCGATCCAGAAAAGTCTTGATGCCAGCTGCTGCCAGCTCATCTGATTTGCCGATACCCGAACGCATCAGAATAGCAGGCGATCCGATAGCACCCGCACATAAGATGATTTCCTGCTCTGCCCTCAGCTGTTGAATTTTACCGGCCTTTACTGCTTCAATGGCGGTTGCTTTTTGCCCCTCAAAAACGACTCGCTTCACCTCACAGCCAGTTTCAATATCCAGATTATCCCGTGCCATGGCAGATTTCAGAAAGGCAGAGGCCGCACTTTCCCGCCGTCCATTGCGAATGGTGAAATCATAATAGCCAAACCCTTCGGCATCGGGATCATTGAAATCTGCACAGCGTGGATAGCCAGCCGCAATACCGGCCTCAACAAAGGCATCAACAAGCGGGGAGAGCGGCTTTGGGCGATCTGAAACAGTCAACAGCCCGGACCGGTTATGCAGCTCGCTGGTTTTCTGGCCGCTGTAGGCTTCACTTTTCAGAAAATGAGAGCGCACCTTTGACCAGGACCAGTCAGCCAGCCCGGATTGGGCCCAGAGGTCATAATCCATCCCCAGCCCGCGCGCATAAACCATGCCATTAATCGCCGTTGACCCGCCCAATACCTTGCCTCTTGGCAGCGCTATTTTCTGGTTATTGAGCCCGGCCTCCTGCGCGGTCAGATATTGCCATACATGGCGCCGCCCGCGCAGCAAGACTGCGGTCATCATCGGCACCTTTAAGGTGGGATCGAGAGCGCCGCTGCCGCCCGCCTCTATCAGCAAGACCCGCATATCCTTATTTTCGGACAGGCGATGGGCCAAAACACATCCCGCAGCCCCGGCACCGACAATAATATGTGTCCAGGCTTTTTCAGCCATTAGCGGGTTTTTCCAGATGCCTCATCAAAACCGCCCTGTCCAGTGAGATTGGCCCAGGCCTGATAGGCCGGGCTGGCCTTCACCTCGCCATTCTGGATCAGTTTGCGCCAAATATCACAGCTATCCACAAAATTGGGAACGCCGCCCGGGAACATGGCCAAAGCCAGCCCCTCTGCTATCGCCCCTTCTTCAGCCCCGGCCTGATAGGCCCCCTTGATATGTTCGGCAACCCAATCCCAGCGCCGGTGGCATTGATGGGCGGCGGCCAGACCTATCTCAAATATTTTCTGGTCGATATTATAGCCCGCCGTCAGCCTGTTCAGCCCTTCCCGATATTTTGCAACCGCATCAAAGCCGGCCAAATGCGGCCCCCAATTTTTCTCAACAAAATGATAGTTTTCAGCACCTTCAGACCAGGTGGCAACTGCTACAGCTACCTCTAAATCAGTTTCCCCGCCGCCGGATTTCCGCAGCCGATCAATATGATGGGTAGCAATCGCTTCGGCTGTGGAAACAAGCACTATCAGCCAGATGATTTCCTTTTCATACAAAGTCAGAACCCGGTCGGTGAGCGTCATATGCGTATAGGTCGCATCATAAGCCTGCATCAGATCAGGAGAGGAAATGGCAAGCAAACCATGATGCGGGAGAAGATAGCCCCTTTTTTCGCGCAAATGGCTTAAGGCTTGTTCCACCTCGGCGGCGGTTTCGGGCGGGCTGATTTTTTCGGTCATGGGTGCGTTTCCTCTGGACAGGTTGACAGTTACAAGTGAATTTTTTTTGGCCTCTACCGATTACCGGGTGACTAGCGGGCGGTGAACCCGCCATCAGCAAAGATGACTTGCCCGGTGATAAAGCTGCTGGCTTCGGATAATAAGAACAGGATTACATTGGCGATTTCCGCGGCTTCGCCAAAGCGGCCCAGCGGAATATCTGTCAGCATATCCGCATAGCGTTGATCATCAGAACGGGCGGCGGCTGTCATGTCGCTGACAACCGGGCCGGGCGCCACCGCGTTCACCCTGATCGGCTCAGCGGCCAGCTCAAGGGCGATGGATCTTGTCAGCCCGTTCAGGCCCGCTTTTGAGGCTGCATAGGCCGCGGCGCGCGGATGCCCAACAAAGCCAATTTGACTGGAAACAAAAACCATCGATCCGCCGGATTGTTTTTTGAGATAGGGAATAACAGCCTTGGCAAGGTAAAAGGCCCCGGTGAGATTTGTATCGAGGATTTTTTGCCAGGTCATTTCATCTGTCTGGCTGGAGGTTTGCAGCGCCAGCACGCCAGCACAGGCCACCATGCCATCCAGCTGCCCATGCTGCCGGGCTGCCTTATCGACCGCGGCCGAAAGCTCTGCTGAGTTTGTAACATCTGCCTGATAGACAGAGGCGGCAGGCAAAACATCCTTTAAGGTGCTGGCCTGTTCTGCTGAAAAAACCGTTCCACAGACGCGCGCGCCCAGCTCGGTCGCCGCTTGTGCGGTGGCCAGGCCGATACCGGAGCCCATGCCTGAAATAAACACTGTTTTATTCGTCAGAGTGACCATGCTATTCTAAAAAAAAACCCCAGAGAAAAAATTAAACTCATGATTTAAAGAAAATACCAAAATCAGTCTGGAGGCAAGTTTATTGGAAAAAGTTTTGGTCATTGTCCCGTTTCCTATGTCAGAGGAAAATCTGGCCTTGAGGCGGGAGCAGCTGAAGGCTGTTTCGGTTTCTGATGCAATAGAATTCAACTTTCGGCCGGTGAAAGCTGCGCCGCGCAATTACATCAGCGCGGCAGATATGGTTCTGGCTGATATGGGCATCCTTGAGGCAGGCCAAAATGCGGAAAAAGAAGGGTTTTCTTCTGTTTGCGTTGATACGATGAGTGATTCAGGCGTGGCGGCCCTGCGTTCTGTTCTCTCAATACCGGTTATTGGCCCGGGGCGCAGCTCGATGCTTGTTGCGCTGTCTTTGGGCTCCAGATTTTCTATCGTGACCATGTGGCAAAAATGGCGGCATTTTTATGACAAAACGGCGCGTGAGCTGGGGATAGGTCATGCGCTGGCCTCGGTGCGCAGCATCGATATGGCCCCGGATAATCAGGCATTGATGCAAGGAAAAGAGGAGGCACTTTTTCCAATCCTGGAAGCGGCTGCCAATGCCGCGATTGAGGAGGATGGCGCAGAGGTTATTTTGCTGGGCTCAACCACCATGCATCAAGCCCATGAATATCTGTCACAAGCCCTCAATGTGCCGGTCATAAATCCCGGACCCCTGACTTATAAAATGGCGGAGATGATGCTGTCCTTTTCGTTGAGCCACAGCCGGAAAGCCTATCCTGTCTCGCCGGTGCCCCGCGATGAGATGATAGCGGCGATGCTGGGGGCAGCTGCCAAATTCGATCATTAGGAATGGCCCGCACCGGAAAGCCAGTGATGGGCTGC
>JADHLK010000051.1 GCA_016780695.1 Alphaproteobacteria bacterium
TGACCGTCTCACCGAGGCGCAGGCTGCCCTGATCCGGGCTTTCCTGATCAGTCAACATGCGGAACAAGGTGGTCTTACCGGCCCCGTTCGGGCCGATCACGCCGACAATACCGCCGGGCGGCAAACGGAAAGACAAACCCTCAATCAACAGCTTATCTCCAAACCCCTTATCCAGCCCCTCTGCTTCAATCACGATATTGCCAAGGCGCGGGCCGGGCGGGATGGTGATACGGGTGGTTTCTTCCCGCGCGGCCTGCCCTTCTTCCAATAATTTTTCATAGGCATTGATACGGGCCTTTGATTTGGCCTGGCGGGCTTTCGGGGCGGCGCGCACCCATTCCAGCTCCCGCGACAGGGACTTAACCCGTGCATCGTCTGCCCGGCCTTCCTGTTCCAGCCGTTTTTGTTTTTGTTCCAGCCAGCCGGAATAATTACCCTGATAGGGGATGCCCTGGCCGCGATCCAGCTCCAGAATCCAGCCAGCCACCTCATCCAGAAAATAGCGATCATGGGTGATGGTCACGACAGTGCCCGGGAAATCATGCAAAAACCGTTGCAGCCAGGCGACTGATTCCGCATCCAGATGGTTGGTCGGCTCATCCAGCAGCAGCATATCCGGCGCGCTCAATAACAGGCGGCACAGGGCTACCCGCCGCTTTTCCCCGCCTGATAATTTGGTTACATCCGCATCACCCGGCGGCACCCGCAGCGCATCCATCGCGATCTCAGCCTTGCGCTCTATGTCCCAGCCATCCAGCGCATCTATCTGTTCTTGCAGCTCAGCCTGTTCGGCAATCAGATTATTCATCTGCTCATCGGTCATTTCCTCAGCAAAGCGAGCCGAGACCTCATTGAACCTGTCCACCAGCTCCTTGGCCTTGCCCAGACCGCCCATCACATTGCCTGCCACATCCAGCGAGGTATCCAGATCCGGCTCCTGGGCCAGATAGCCTATGGAAATCCCCTCAGCAGGCCAAGCCTCACCGCTGAAATCTGTCTCTATGCCTGCCATGATCCGCAGCAGCGTGGATTTACCCGCCCCGTTCAGCCCCAGCACGCCGATCTTGGCCCCGGGCAGAAAGGACAGGCTGATATTCTTCAAAACTTCCTTGCCGCCGGGCCAGACCTTGCCCAGCTGCTGCATCGTATAGACATATTGCGGATTGGCCATTGTGGGATACCTGCCTTTTCTTTTGTGCCTGATGCGGCTTTGCCGAACCGAAAGCCGCCCGACCAGTGGTAAAGGAATTTATCCGATTTTTCCAGCCTTGATGCGAAATTCCGGGGGTGTGGCGGGTGGGTGCGCTCCCTCTTTGCCTGTTGGGGGCGGCTATGCTAGAACGAGGGCAGATTGAAACAGGGGAAAGAGGCTGATGAACGGCATTTTGCCATTTTGGGTGATGCTTTTAGATACAGCTCTGGGCCTATTGATGTGGGCCTTGCTGGGCCGGTTTGTGCTGTCAGTCTTTCTGGCTGAGAATACGCGGTTTTTCCTGATGCGCGGTCTTGTGTGGATAACCGATCCGGCCCTGCGGCTGTGCCGGGTGCTCACCCCTTCTATTCTGATAGCGAGGTTGCATCCGGTTTTTGTGGCCTGGCTGGTCTTTATGATCCGCTTTTACCTGCTGCCCCTTCTGGCAGGCTATGAGGTGGCCGGGTTTTTCGCCCTGCCGCTGGAAACTCTGGCCGGCAAGCTGACCAGCCAGCTGGTTGCCCTGATCTGACAGCTTAATCTGCCGATTGTAGCTCTATTTGCCGGATCAGCTGGCCATCCGGGCCCATTTGCCAGAGCTGGCCCGGCACCTTCCCCTTGCCCGACAGCAATAACCACAGCCCCCCTTGCGGGCCAGCTGCTATCGCCTGCACAGACAGACCTGCAGGCAGGGTCAGCACGGCCTCGCCAGCCTGCTGGGCCGCATTTCCGGTCAGTTTGGCAAAATTCTGATAGAGGCCATAGCCGACCCCGGCCAGCGCCAGAATGATCAACACGCCCATCACAGCTGAGGCGATTTTCAGCCGGGCAACCATCTTATCAGACAGGCCAGCAGTTGCCCGCTTTTCATTTGCCGGATATGGTGCAGGCATGGAGACCTCTTCCCTTATTCAATTGACCGCCCCGCCTGAGGCCAATGGCACACGCCTTGACAGGTATCTGGCTGAGGCAAGCGAACAGCCCGGCCTCTCGCGATCACGCATCAAGGCTCTGATAACAGACGGCCAGCTGAAGTGCAACGGGGCGGTGCTGACTGACCCGGCAGCAAAGGTGCGCGGCGGGGCGGATTACCAGCTGTTTCTGCCAGCCCCGAAACCGGCAGAACCGCAAGCCGAGGCTATCGCGCTGGATATATTATATGAAGATGCCCATCTGATTGTGCTGAATAAACCGGCTGGCATGGTGGTGCATCCGGCCCCGGGGGCTGAGAGTGGCACGCTGGTCAATGCGCTGATCGCCCATTGTGGCGACAGTCTGAGTGGGATTGGCGGGGTGCTGCGGCCTGGCATTGTGCACCGGCTGGACAAGGATACCTCTGGGGTAATGTTGGCGGCGAAGTCAGAACGCGCACATCAGCGCCTGTCAGAGATGTTTGCCGCCCATGATCTGGACCGGGTCTATCAGGGGCTGGTCTGGGGGCTGCCTGCGGCCAGAGAAGGGCTGATTGATGAAAAGCTAGGCCGCCATCGCCAGGACCGCAAGCGCCAGACAGTGACCCAAGATGGCCGGCCGGCCCGCACACACTACCGGATTTTGCGCGATTTGCCGCCCTTTGGCGGGCTGGCGGAATGTCGGCTGGAAACTGGCCGAACCCATCAGATCCGTGTGCATATGGCGCATATTGGCCATGGGCTGATAGGCGATCCGATCTATGGCAGGCCGCCGCGCGCTGGCCAGATGCCTGATCGCGTCTCCCGAGAGGCTTTGGCCATATTGCGCGCCTTTCCAAGACAGGCCCTGCACGCGGCACAACTGGGCTTCCGGCACCCGGTAACGGGCGAAAAGCTGGCTTTTGAGACCGCCCTGCCCGCTGATATACGCCAGCTGATTGACCGCATTGAACAGGCTATCGCCGCGCGGGCTGGCGGCGACCTGCTGCCTTGATTTTGCCACTCTTGCAAGGCAGGGTTGGACTCCCCATATAAGGGGGGGGTAAAAAATGGCAGTTCTAAGGAGGAACACGCTCAAAATGTCTGCCTCTAAAAAATCAGCTTCTGCCAACCGGGCGCTGGTTCCAGCGCTCAGCCCGGATGGTAACCTGTCGCGCTATCTTGACCAGATTCGCCAATTTCCCATGCTGCAGGCGGATGAGGAATATATGCTGGCGAAAAGCTGGGCAGAGCGCGGCGATGTAGAGGCAGCGCATCAGCTGGTAACCAGCCATTTGCGACTGGTTGCCAAGATAGCTATGGGCTATCGCGGCTATGGGCTGCCGCTGTCGGATTTGATTTCCGAGGGCAATCTGGGAATGATGCACGCGGTCAAGAAATTTGACCCGGAGCGCGGCTTCCGGCTGGCCACCTATGCGATGTGGTGGATTAAAGCCTCTATTCAGGAATATATCCTGCGCAGCTGGTCGCTGGTCAAAATCGGCACAACGGCGGCCCAGAAAAAACTGTTTTTCAATCTGCGCCGCATCAAGGGCCAGATTGACGCGATTGATGGCGGTGATCTGAAGCCGGAACAGGTGACCCATATCGCAGATGAGCTGAATGTCAGCGAAGCAGATGTCGTCTCGATGAACCAGCGCATGGCGGGCGGCGATCATTCGCTGAACGCGCCTGTTTCGATGGAGGGTGAGGGCGCTGGTGAATGGCAGGATTGGCTGGAGGATGACCGCACTGATCAGGAAACCAATTTTGCCGAGGCAGAAGAATTTTCCGCCCGCCAGACCCTGATGCAAGAAGCGCTGGCCGGGCTGAATGAACGCGAGCAGCGTATTATTGAGGCGCGCCGCCTGTCCGAGCCGCCGCTGACGCTCGAAGAGCTGGCCGCCGAATTTTCCGTCAGCCGTGAGCGCATCCGGCAAATTGAAGTCCGCGCCTTTGAAAAACTGGCAGAGGCGGTAAAATCCCGCGCTGCTGAGATGAAATTGCTGCCAGAGGGGTAGCCCCCAGCTCACCCCTGAAACGGGTCGCGGACCAGAATGGTATCTTCGCGTTCCGGGCTGGTTGAGAGAAGCGCTACCGGAATACCGGTCAGCTCTTCCAGACGGCGGATATATTTGACCGCATTGGCAGGTAATTCTGCCCAGCTGCGCGCCCCCCAGGTGGTTTCTTGCCAGCCCGGCATTTCCTCATAAATCGGCGTGCAGGCGGCCTGAGCCGCGCTTTCGGCCGGAAACCAGTCGATTTTCTGGCCGTCCAGCTCATAGCCGACACAGATTTTCAGCACCTCAAACCCGTCCAGCACATCCAGCTTGGTCAGCGCCATGCCATTGATACCGGCGGTCAGCCCAGCTTGCCGGACCATCACCGCATCAAACCAGCCACAGCGCCGCTTGCGCCCGGTCACCGTGCCGAATTCCCGGCCCCGCTCACCAAGCCGGTCACCCTCGGCGCCAAAATCCTCAGTTGGAAATGGGCCAGAGCCGACGCGCGTGGTATAGGCTTTGGTAATGCCCAGCACAAAACCCGCCGCCGCGGGCCCGCTGCCAGAGCCGGTCGCCGCCTGTCCGGCCACCGTATTTGAGGAAGTCACAAACGGATAGGTGCCATGGTCAACATCCAGCATCACCCCTTGCGCGCCCTCAAACAGAACCTGCTGATTGCGCCCCCTTGCCTCTGCCAGCACCTGCCAGCTGCGCCCGATATAAGGCAACAGCACCGGGATCACCTCTTGCAGATCAGCCAGCATCTGCCCGGCATCCACCTTGTCATGGCCGGTTGCCTCCAGCCAGACATTATGCCAGCTGGCCAGCTCTGTTATCCGCTCAGCCAGCCTGCCTGTATCGGCCAGATCGGCTACCCGCACGGCCCGCCTGCCGATCTTGTCTTCATAGGCCGGGCCGATGCCGCGGCCGGTGGTGCCGATTTTTGCTGTGCCGCGCAGGGCTTCTCTTGCCTTGTCAAGGGCAGCGTGTACAGGCAGGATCAGGGCCGCGCTTTCCGAAATCACCAGATTATCCGGGCCAATCGCCACCCCCTGCTCCCGCAGCAGGGTGATTTCCTTGACCAGATGGAACGGATCAATCACCACACCATTGCCGATCACTGACAGCTTGCCCGGTCGCACAATACCGGATGGCAGCAGCGAGAGCTTGTATTCAACCCGGTCAATCACCAGCGTATGGCCGGCATTATGGCCGCCCTGAAAGCGCACCACCATATCAGCCCGTTCAGAGAGCCAATCTACGATTTTGCCCTTGCCTTCATCCCCCCATTGCGCGCCGATTACTGCGACATTTGCCATGTTTGCCCTATCCCCTGACGAAAAGAAAACCTAATCCAGCGCCTCTGGTGTGCCCTCAATGGAGGCGACGATAAACTGGCAGCCTGTCTGGCTGGCCTCAGCACGGGCTTGTTTACTGCCTGCCGGATGCTGGCCCAGCACCAGCTGGCGGCCGCGCTCCGCATAGCCTAGCGCCGTGCTGAGCGGTATATCGCTGGGCAAATAGACCAGCACCGCCGGTTCTGGTTCCGGCAGGCCGCGCAACAGCCGTTCCATGTAAATAGACAGGCCGGAAGCAACCTCGTCATAGCCGGTGATATAGGCCCCGCCTCTGGCCACCTCACCGCGCAATCCTTCAGCAAAAATTGAGAACGCCACCCCGGTATGATAGTCAAAACCGCGCCCTTCGAGCGGGTCCAGGGTTATCGGCAAATCCGGATAGGCTTCTTGCAAGCGCGCCGCCACCGCCAGCATATCTCTCAGCTGGCTGGCCGGCTTTTCCGGCAACGCCTCAGCCAGACTGGCCAGCCGGGCCGGATCACGGCCCCCAGCCTGAACCAGCTGCACCAGCAATTTGGCGCTCGGATGCTGCATCGCGGCCAGCGCATCGGCATCGCGTTCCCGCACGGCGCGCGCGCACGCTTCTGGCAGGGCCGTCTTGCTGGCTTCAACCAGCAGGTCAAACAGCCGCGGCACACCTATATCCACTGTCAGCTGGCGGATGCCTGCCTGTTGCAAGGCGCGCACACCCAGCACCAAAATCTCGGCAATAGCGGCCGTATCATCACGCCCGATCAGCTCTGCCCCAGCCTGCACCAGCTGGCGTTCCGGGTTCAGCACATCCGGGACCACCCGCATCACCTCTCCGGCATAAGCCAGACGCAGCGGCCGCGGCAAATGGGCCATGCGGGTGCCTGAAATACGGGCAATCTGGGCCGTCATATCAGCCCGCAAAGCCATCATCCGGTGCGAAACCGGGTCCATCAGCCGAAAGGATTTAGCCGCCAGGGCAGCCCCCGGCCCTTCATGCAGCAGCGTTTCCTCAAATTCCATCAGCGGCGGCTTTACCCGCCGATAGCCGAATTGGGCAAAGCTGGCCAGAACCGCCTCTATCGCAGCCGCATCCTGGGCCGCTTGCGGGTCCAGCAAATCGCTGAGGCCCGACGGCAGCAAGCCGCGCGCAGCATTGTTATCCTGACTGGTTGGCATCAAATATCATCCCGGAACTGGCACCGATCAGGGCGACAGGAAACAATCTGGACCGCCCTTGCCCTTGATTAGCGCAGAACGCTGACAAGGGCAAGGTTTGGGACAGTATCTCCCCAGACCAAAAATCCCGCCTCAGACTGCGAAATGCAGATAGTCGGCGCGCACCACTTGTGGCAGGGTTTGCAGCCGGTCCAGCACCGCCCCGGTAATCTGGCCATCCACCTCAATCAGCGCGATAGCCTCTGAGCCCTCTTCCTTGCGGCCCAGATGGAAGGTGGCGATATTCAGATTCAGCTCACCCATCAGGCTGCCGACCGCGCCAATAAAGCCTGGCTTGTCCAGATTGCGGATATAGAGCAGATTGGCTGGAAAATCACTTTCCACCGAAATCCCCTGCACTTCGATAATGCGCGGCTTGTTGCCGCCGACCAGCGTGCCGGCAATGGTGCGCTCGCCGGTCTTGTGCTGAACCGTTACCCGCAGCATGGTTTCATAATCACAGCGCCGGTCATGGCGCACCGTGGCGACCGCGATACCAGCTGAGGAGGCCACAGAGGCGGCATTGACCATATTGACTGAATCCATTTTCGGGCCGAGCAGCCCGGCCAGCGTTGTCGCGACAACCGGGGCCTCATTCAGGCCAGCCGCCTTGCCGTCAAATTCAATCTGCACGGCTTGCAGATCATCCATCTGGACCTGACCCAGAAAGCGGCCCAGCAATTTGCCCAGCTCCATATAGGGGTTCAGTATAGGGGCTTCTTCAGCTGTAACAGAAGCCATATTAAGCGCGTTGGTAACCGCCCCATTGATCAAATAATCCGCCATTTGCTCAGCCACCTGCAAGGCGACCTTTTCCTGTGCCTCAGCTGTAGAGGCCCCCAGATGCGGGGTGGCGATCAGATTGGGGGCTTCAAATAGCGGGTTATCCTTTGCCGGTTCCTCAGCAAACACATCCATCGCCGCCCCGGCCACATGGCCGGATTGCAGGGCCGCCAGCAGGGCCAGCTCATCGATCAGCCCGCCTCTGGCACAATTGATGATTCGCACGCCTTTTTTGGTGCGGTTCAGCGCATCTGCCGAGATGATATTGCGGGTCGCATCAGTCAGCGGAGTGTGCAGGCTGATAAAATCCGCCTGGGCGAGCAGCTCATCCAGCTCAACCTTTTCAATACCCAGCTGCCTCGCCCGATCCGGCGTCAGGAACGGGTCAAAGCCCAGCACCTTCATCTTCAGCCCCTGGGCCCGTTCAGCCACGATAGAGCCGATATTCCCGCAACCAATAATCCCCAGCCGCTTGCCGGTTATCTCAGTGCCCATGAATTTTGATTTTTCCCATTTGCTGGCAATAGTAGAAATATGGGCCTGTGGAATCTGGCGGGTCAAAGACATCATCATGGCGATTGCGTGCTCAGCCGTGGTCACCGAATTACCATGCGGCGTATTCATCACCACTACCCCGGCAGCTGTTGCGGCAGGAATATCCACATTATCGACGCCAATACCAGCCCGCCCAACGACCTTCAGCTTTTTTGCCGCGGCCAGCATTTCTGCTGTTACCTTGGTTGCAGAGCGGATAGCCAGACCATCATAATCGCCGATAATAGCGATTTGTTCTTGCGGGGTCAGGCCAGGCTTGAAATCCACTTCCAAACCCGCTTGTTCAAAAATGGTAATCGCTTCCGCGGCGAGCTTGTCGCTTATCAATATTTTTGGCATTTTCTGTTTCCTTAAATCTTGGTGTCAGCCAGAATCGAGGCAAAAGCCCAATCCAGCCAGGGCAGCAAGGCTGCGATATCATCAGGGTCAACGGTCGGCCCACCCCACAGGCGCAAGCCCGGCGGGGCATCCCGGTAAGCGCCTATGTCAAAGGCGACTTGTTCAGCTTCCAGCAGGGCCGTCATCTGTTTGGCAAAAGCCGCCTGTGCCTCGGTTGGCAGGCCGGTCATCGCCGGGTGCACAATCTTCAGACAGATAGAGGTGCAGGACCGGGTTGCCGGATCAGAGGCAAGGAAATCTACCCAGTCCGTTTGTGCCACCCAGTCAGCCACCGCCGCCAGCGACGCTTCAGAACGCGCAATAAGGCCCGGCAAGCCGCCGATCCCCTCAGCCCAATCCAGCGCCGCGTGCAAATCTTCCACACATAGCATAGATGGGGTGTTAATCGTGGCACCGCTGAAAATCCCCTCTATCAGCTTGCCATTTTTGGTCAGCTGGAAAATCTTTGGCAGTGGCCAGGGCGGGGTATAGCTCTCCAGCCTTTCCACCGCCCGCGGCGAGAGGATGATCACACCGTGCCCGCCTTCACCGCCCAGCGATTTCTGCCAGCTAAAAGTGGCTATATCAATCTTCGCCCAATCCATATCCATGGCAAAACAGGCTGAGGTCGCATCTGCTATTACCAAGCCGGTGCGATCAGCCGCTATCCAGTCCGCATCCGGCACCCGCACGCCAGAGGTGGTGCCGTTCCAGGTGAACAGAATATCGCGGTCCGGCTGGGTGGCAGACAGGTCTGGCAAATCCCCCCAATCTGCCTGCAGAATAGTGATATCATCCAGCTTTAGCTGTTTGACCGCATCACTCACCCAAGTCTTGCCAAAGGATTCCCAGGCCAGCACATCCACGCCGCGCGCGCCCAGCACAGACCACATAGCCATCTCAACCGCCCCGGTATCTGAGCCCGGCACAATACCGAGACGATAATCGGCTGGAAGGCCAAGCATGGCGTGCATTCTGTCTATCGCTGAGGAAAGTTTGGCTTTGGCGGGCTTGGCCCGGTGCGAACGCCCGAGGGAGGCATCGCTAAGCTGGTTGAGGGAAAAACCAGGTGCCTTTTTGGTAGGACCTGACGAAAAGAGCGCGCTGCCCGGCGAGATCGCGGGTTTCATGGCATACCTCATCCAAAAATG
>JADHLK010000052.1 GCA_016780695.1 Alphaproteobacteria bacterium
ATATAGGCTTGCCGCTCAGTGACCGAGATCACC
Source organism: Alphaproteobacteria bacterium (assembly GCA_016780695.1). Lineage (GTDB taxonomy): Bacteria > Pseudomonadota > Alphaproteobacteria > Puniceispirillales > Puniceispirillaceae > JADHLK01. The sequence continues at coordinate 34 of JADHLK010000052.1, forward strand.
CCTCTGGCATCCAGCAGATTAAACAGATGGCTGGCCTTCATACATTGATCATAGGCGGGCAGGGCCGGCGGCGTTTGCTGGTTCAGCAAGCGGGCACATTCGGCCTCGGCATCGCGGAAATGGGCAAACAGCATCTCAGTTTCCGCCAGATCAAAATTCCAGGCGGAAAATTCCTGTTCGGCGCGCAGGAAAATATCCCCATAGAGTTTGCCGCCCTTCTCAGCTGGCACACCGTCCCAATCCAGCTGATAGACATTGTCAATGCCTTGAATAAACATCGCCAGCCTCTCCAGCCCGTAGGTCAGCTCCAGCGGCACCGGATCACATTCGATCCCGCCCACCTGCTGAAAATAGGTGAATTGCGAGACTTCCATCCCATCGCACCAGACTTCCCAGCCCAGCCCCCAGGCCCCCAGTGTCGGCGATTCCCAATCATCTTCGACAAAGCGGATATCATGCTTGTCCACATCCAGCCCAATCGCTGCCAATGACCCCAGATACAAATCCTGCGAGTCCGGCGGCGAGGGCTTCATAATGGTCTGAAACTGGTAATAATGCTGCAATCGGTTCGGATTTTCGCCATAGCGGCCATCTGTCGGGCGGCGTGAGGGCTGGACATAGGCAGCTTTCCAGACGGCATCCGGGCCCAGCGCGCGCAAGGTAGTCGCCGGATGAAAAGTTCCGGCCCCGACTTCCATATCATAGGGCTGAAGAATGACGCATCCCTGATCGGCCCAGTAGCGCTGTAAATTAAGAATGATCGACTGAAAATCCGTGCGCATCAGATCCAAGGCATCCGGCAAGATTGAGATGGCCGGACAGTAGCCAAAATAGAGGCTAAAATCAACACCGCCGCCTCTGCTGCCCCATCATTTGGTAATCTCATTTGGCAACCGGGCAGTCCGGCTTGTTACAGCCTGCCCGGCTGACAAAGGCCCCGCAGGCCGCACATTGCGTCATCTCCAGCTCATCTGGCCGGTTCTGCTTATCCGCATTTGGCGCTGATATCCCCTGATTGCGGCGTTTTTCAATGATTCGGAAAACCATCCAGACTGCCCAGAGAATCACCGCCAGCCAGATCAGTTTGCCAAGTGAAAAAAACATGACCCGCGCTCTCCTTTTCTCTACAAGCCCAGCCGGGCCCACCAGAAACGCTGCTCTGCCGAGGCCAGCAGCGATTCAGCAGCGCGGCCCGCCGTCTCAGCGCGCATTTCAGCTGCCATGCCGGGCAGGCCGAAACGCTTGCGCGGTGTGATAGACACAATATCAAGTTGGTCGCCGAATTTTTCTTCCAGAACGCTGTGCATCGCCCCCAGCTTGTCCACCAGCCCCAGCTCTGCTGCCTGGCGACCAGTCCAGAATGAGCCATCAAACAAGGGCGGGCCATCTTCAGCCAACCGGCTGCCGCGCCGCTGCTGGACCCAATCGATAAATTGGCGGTGGATATCTTCTTGCAGATTTTTCAGCCGTGCCACATCTTCAGATTTTTCCGGCTGGAACGGATCAAGGATGGATTTTGATTCGCCCGCTGTATAGACGCGCCGCTCCACCCCTATCTTGGCCAGCGCTTCGGGAAAGCCAAAGCCAGCAGAAATAACGCCGATTGAGCCAATGATAGAGCTGGCATGGGCATAAATTTCATCAGCCGAAGCCGCCAGCCAATAGCCGCCGGACGCGGCCGCATCCTCACAAAAAGCCAGCACCGGCCGGTCATGCTTTCTGGCCAGCTGGCGAATCCGTGTGCCAATTAGCGCCGATTGCACCGGCGAGCCGCCGGGCGAATTGACCGACAGCACCACCGCCTCCGTGCCTTTCATCCGAAAGGCTTTTTTCAGCAGCGGCTCCACCGCTTCCAGATTGAGGCCGCGGCGCAAGGGCGAACCAGCCGGGCTGATCACCCCATGCAGCCGCACCAGCGCCACCCGCGGGCGGTTTTTCTGCCAGAATTTGAAACGCCATCGCGCCATTTTAATATCCTTTTTTTGGCCCGTTTGTTTTTTTGGGCCGTTTTCAGTCCGGTCTTGTGCTGGCTGGCGCGCGCGGACGCGGCACGCCCGGATGCGCCAAATCAATCGGCTGTCCTTTCATAACTTGCTGGGCTTCATTGGTCAAAGAGCCATCCATATTATGCAAGACCATTCCGGCCAGTAAAGCACCGCCCCCTGCCACCCCTTTGCGGGCAGAAATAATTGTGCGAATAGCCGGGGCCGCGCGCGCCGGCCAGAGGGGGAATTGCACGATCTCCCCGGCCTTGCCATAAAGCGCGGCCAGCACCTCATCAGCGCGATCCGACCGGCAGATGAAGCTAAGCCGCCCCTTTGGTTTCAGCGCGCGCAGACCAGCTGCCACCCAATCTGCCAGCGAGGGGCCATCGCCTTGATGAGCGAGGGCCCGGCGGCGATCTGACGGGCGCGTTCCGCCCGGCTGGTGAAAGGGCGGGTTGGCCACCAGCTGATCAAAACTGCCAGCCAGAACCGGCGGCAGGCTGGTAATATCGGCTTCCAGCGCGCGAATTCTCTCGGCCCGGCCATTGGCCTCTATATTGCTGGCCAGCAGCGCCGCCAGATACGGGTCTTTTTCAACAGCCGTTATATGGTAATCCGGCAAGCGCCAGCTGACCCCCAGAGAAACCGCCCCGGCCCCGGCGCCCATATCCAGCAGCCTGCCCTTGCCAGCCGGAACGCTCGCTGCCAGAAACACCGCATCCGTGCCAAAACGATAACCACTGACCGGCTGGCGCAGCTGCACCGCCTGATCAAATATATAATCAGTGGTCAGATCGGTCTCAGCCAAACTGGCCGGGCGGGGCGGATGATCAGTCATCATAATCCTGTTCAGCATCAGCCAAAATATTGCGGCCAGCATAGGCATAGCCCTCAGGCACCATCAGACGGCGCGGAAAGGCCCCAATACCGGCTTCCAGGGCGGAAATATGCTGATCAAACACCACATGGGGAATAGCCGTATCATCCAGCAATGCCTGAAGCAAGGTCAGGCGCACCGGATCTGTTGTTTTGACCAGACAAATCATGCCCTATTATCAGGGATTGGCTGCCTGATTCCAAGCCCCGTTTCAGCCCGGACGAAAAAAGATTTTTGCCGCGCGACCTGATGAATTTCCTTGCCGAACCAGAATGGCTCTCTTATGCAAGGGAAACCGTCAACCGATTTATAGATTTGCTTATGCCCGTTGCTGCAAAACAAACGCCGCCTGTGCCGAGCCTGGCCCCGCTGCTGGAGCTGACGGCTCCGGCGATGGTAGCGGTCAATCAGGTGATTCTGGAACGCTTGCAATCAGAGGTGGGACTTATCCCGGAGCTGGCCGGGCATCTGATCGCGGCGGGCGGCAAGCGGATGCGCCCGATGCTGACACTGGCCGGGGCGCTATGCACCGGCCAGGCAGAGCCGCAAGAGCCGCCTCAGGCAGCGCTGCTGCTGGCAGCCGCGGTTGAGTTTATCCATAATGCAACTTTGCTGCATGATGATGTGATAGATGCCTCAGGCCAGCGCCGCGGGCGCGAAACAGCTAATGCCATCTGGGGCAATCAAGCCTCTGTTCTGGTAGGGGATTTTCTGTTTGCCCGCGCTTTTGAGCTGATGGTGGAGAGCGGCGATATAGAGGTGCTGGGCCTGCTGGCCTCAGCCTCTGCCCGCATCACCGAGGCGGAGGTCAGGCAAATGGTGATGACCGGCCAGCCTGACGCGGATATCACAGATTACATGACGGTTATCTCTGGCAAGACAGCGGTGCTGTTTGCAGCAGCGGCTGAGGCGGGCGCACGGGTTGCCGGGGCCAGCCGGGATCAGGCGGCGGCGCTCTATGAATATGGGCTGCATCTGGGCCGCGCCTTTCAGATGATGGATGATGCGCTGGATTACACCGCCCCGACCGACCAGATGGGCAAAAATACCGGTGATGATTTCGCCGAAGGAAAAATTACCCTGCCGGTGATTCTGGCTTGGCAAAAGGCCAGCCGGGAGGAACAGGCTTTTCTGAGCCGCGCTTTTGCCGGAGAGGAGAGCCGGGACGGGGATTTTGCCGAGATGCAGGCGCTGCTGTCCCGCCATGACAGTATCGAACAGGCCCTGCAGCTGGCTGCTGCAGAAGCAGACCAGGCGATTGCCGCGCTGGATAAATTGCCGGCCAGCGAATTGGTTGCCGCCCTTGCCTCAGCAGCTGCCTTTGCCGCCGCCCGGCAGAGCTAGCACATCGTAGCAGCACCGCCGCTTTTCAGGCTTTGTCCCGCCGGTCCGGCGACAATGGTGCATCCTGTTCGCAGCGCAGCAGCTGGGCTATTTCCAAAGCCCGCTGGCCAGTCTGAACAGCCCAGCGACTATCCAGAGCACAATCTGCCGCGCGGTCAAAATCGCCAGCCGAGAGCGCCGCGCGCAGCTGCACAAAACTGGTCAGACGCGGCCCGCCCAGGTTAAACGCCATGGAAATAAGAGCGTGCCTGCGCGGGGCCGAAAAATCCCGCCAGCCGGGCAGCCAGCCATCCAGAATCGTCTGCGCCAGCGCAATATCTGTTTCAAACAGGAAATCTATCTCGGCAACGCTGAGGCCGCGATCTGTCAGATTGCGCCCCACCGCGATGGTGCATTTGCCGACACTGTCCAGATAGGGGAAAGCGCGCACCCCTTCATGGGCACGCAGCATCTGGCGCAATGCCTGTGCCTCCAGCCTGTTGTCAAAACTGGTATTTGTCATTTCAGCCTCTCACTCTTACTTTCATCTTGATAAGGGGAACGCGCCCGGTTTGCGGGCCTTATATTTGTTGGGCCTTTTATTTATTGGGTGGGCGGCGGAATCGGTCAAAGCCGCGCAGCCCGAAACTGGCCCCGATAGAGGCCAGAACGGCCCATTGAAACCAGTCAGGGGTTTCTTCCAGCATGGCAAATCCCTGCTGCACAAAAGGCTGCAGCGGGGGGATAAAACAGGCCAGGATGATAGCAATAAAACAGAGCGTCCAGGCCTCATCCTTCCAGCCGGATACAGAGGCGGCGGCCATCCATTCGGCCCAGCCAGCCTCGGTTTCTGCTGCCAGCATCGCGCGCTTTGCCCGCGCCTTGGCATAAGTCTTTTTCTCAGCAGCGCGGCTTTGCAGCCAATTCAGAGCCAGCCCGCTAAGATTGGCAAGTAAGGGGGTCATGTCTTCTCTCCTTTCCAGAGCCGGTCAGTCGGCGGTCAGCAAGACCAGCACCAAGCGACCTATATAGCTTTCCGGGCCAATCGAGACCAGCACCGCAAAACCCATCACAATCAACAAGGTGCGGAGCTGGCCAAAGCGGCGTTCCACATCCAGCTGAAGCTGGCTGACCCGATCAGCCAAATCATCCATCTTGCTCATTTATCTCTCCCTTCGACCGCTGTTTGCGCAGAGGCAGCACTGTCGGCGAGCAGCCGCGCCGCGCGCTGATGATCGCGATCCGTCTCGGGCAGCAGCTGCCAGGCCAAACGGGCAAGAAGCCGGGTTTGCCAATGCCGCATCCCAGCCACTGTCTCGGCACGCCGGATGGAAATCTGCGGCTGCGCCGGGGCAAAATTGGCGGCCAGCGCGGTGACCATTTCCTGTATCAGCGGGGCCGGGTCTGCCGGATGCACCAGCAGGATAATTTGCTGCGGGGCACTGCGGCGGGCATTATCCACCAGCTGCTCGGCCAGGTCTGTCAGCGCCCGCTGGTGCAGCAGGGCCAGATGGGCACGCGAGCGGCTGAAATGGGTTTGTAGATGTCGCCAGGGAAGCTGCAACGCCCGCGCCCAGAGCAGCTGGCGCTGCATCGCACTGACCCCAACCAGCGCGTCCAGAATCAGCATCAGCCTGTCTATATCCTCTGGTGTTGGGCCTGTTTTCAGGGTTCTGCCTGCAGCCGGGTGGCGATTATCCTGAAGCGGCTAGGGAAAGGCTGATTGCGGGCGGCCGGGTCGCTCCAGATAGGAACGGGGCAAAGCGTGCAAAGTATGGCTGGCCTTTTCCAGCTCCTGCTGCAATCGCTTTATATCCGCAGCTTCAACAGCCGTCAGACCGGATAGATAGGACATGAATTTCCCTTTTGCTGATATGCCGGGTGCGATGGTCAAAAATAGGAATATTCCTATTGATTTTTATTTGCTATAGTCCGAAAGGGCTAATCAGTTGTGTAATTGCGGGTTAGTCGAAAGCCGGGTGAAGTTTATTTTTTGCAGGATAGAAAAACCAATGGCATCTGACAGGGCAAAGCCAGACCGGCCAAGAGAGGCCCTTTTGCGCGCGCTGAACCGGCATGAGGGCAATCTCAATTTGAAGCAGCTTTCCCGCGCGCTGGGTCGCAATGATGCCTATTTGCACCAATATCTTACCCGTGGCTCGCCGCGCCAACTGCCCGAGACGGTGCGCGCCCATCTTGCGTTGCTGCTGGGTATAGATCAGCGCGAGCTGTGCAGCGCGCAGCAATTACACCTCTATGATCAGCGTAAAAGCAATGATTTCATCCTGATTCCGGTCCTGCAGCCGGATGGTAGCCTGCCGGAAAAGCCTGTCCTCTGGCCGTTCAGCCCGGTCATGCTGGCCCGCCTCACTGCCCCGCCCTATGATCGCCTGGCCTGTATCCGGGTTGAGAGCAATGCGATGGCTCCGCAGCTGAATGAGGGGGATATTGTCCTGCTGGACCGCGAAGATACCGATCTTGGCAAGCCCGGCCTGTTTTTCATGGATGATACGATCACCCGCGGGCCGAAAAGGCTGGAATTGGCCGGTGACAGCTCGCCGCCCATGGTGCGGATTCTCTCTGGCAATTCGCTTTATGCCAATTATCGCCGACCCTTGTCAGAGATTCGCCTGCTGGGGCGTATTTTATGGTATGCACGCCAGATAGAATAGCCTAACAGGACAGCAAGATCAGTTTTGCGAGTTGGGTAAATGGCAATTTTTAGGGAAATGGCCAGATGAGAGATGCTGATTTGCCAGCCGGTCGGCGCGGGCGCGCAAAAAACCGCCGCAAGACCGGTAAATTGCCGCGTAACCAGCCGGATAGCGAGCTGATCATAGAAAGGCTGGGCGGACGGGGTGACGGGATCGGCCGGGCGGCGGTAAAAATCGGGCCGCTTGCGACCGAGGAAACCCTTATCGTGCCGGCGGCCCTGCCCGGCGAGCGGGTGCGGGTGCGTGCGCTGCAACGCGGGCCCAGCGGCATCCGGGCGGAATTGCTGGAATTGCTGGACAGCTCGCCCGACCGGATTGAGCCGGACTGCCCGAATTTTCCAGATTGTGGCGGCTGCCAGCTGCGCCATATGACAGAAACTGCCTATCAAGATTGGAAAATAAGCCAGTTAAACGGACTGCTGGCCAAGGCCGGGCTGCAACCCGGGCAAAGCCGCCCGCCCTTTTTTGCCGGCCCGCACAGCAGGCGGCGCGTGCGGCTGGCTGCCAAACAGCTGGCCAGCGGTCTGATACTGGGTTTTCAGCAACGCTTTTCCAACCACATTATAGAGCCGATTTCCTGCCGCATCCTGCATCCGCAGCTGGCCCGGCTGCTGGCCCCGCTGGCTGACATGGCCGCGGCGGTGCTGGAAACCGGCAAGCAGGCTGAAATTCAAGTCAATCTGTTGCGCGAGGGGGCAGATGTGTTGTTGGTGATGGATGCAGGCATATCGGCAAAACAGCTGGCCGCTTTGCCGGAAATGGCCGCAGCAGGCGAGCTGGCCCGCCTGTCTATCACCCATCCAGACAGCAGCGGCCGAGACTCCCTCCCCACCACCTTATATGCCCCGCAGCCGCCAACCTTGAGCTGGGCTGGCGCGGCGGGCAGCTCCCTAACTATCACCCCGCCAGCCGGAGCCTTTTTGCAAGCCAGCATTGAGGCCGAACAGATTATGCAAAAAGAGATTGCTGACTGGCTGGACGGGGCCGGGCGTGTGGCAGATTTATTCAGCGGATGCGGCGCGCTCAGCCTGCCCTTGCTGGCGAGCGGGCGTAGTATTCTGGCGGTAGATTTGCCGGGGGCTGCATTAGAGGCATTACAGCAGGCGGGCAATCAGGCGGGGCTGGGAACGCAGCTGCAAACACAGGCCCGCGATCTGGAGGCGGCCCCGCTGCAGGCCGAAGAGCTGGCTGGCTTTCAGGCGGTGATTATGGACCCGCCGCGCAGCGGAGCCAGCAAGCAAGCCGCTGAGCTGGCCCGGTCCGCAGTGCCTAAAATCATGATGGTCTCATGCAATCCGCACAGCTTTGTGCGCGATGCCGGGCTGCTGGCAGCGGCAGGCTATGTCTTTGACTGGGTCAAACTGATTGATCAATTTGACCGTGCCAGCCATAGTGAGGTGCTGGCTGGCTTCAGCTGGCCTGAACAGGCGGCAGGCGGCAGGAAAAGCGGAATTTTGATTTGATGGAAAAACATTCTGTCACCATCGATGGCCATGCGACTTCGGTCTCTCTGGAGGCTGAATTCTGGGCTGAACTGAAAAGGCTGGCGGCTAGCGAGGGGCTGGCTCTGGCGGCGCTCATCAGCCAGATTGACACAAATCGCAACAGCGGTCTGTCCGGGGCCTTGCGGGTATTTGTGCTGGAACGGCTGAAACAGGAAGCAGGCAGATGAGCGCAAAAGCCCGTATCGCGATTTTGCAAACCGGCCGCAATAACCCGCATCTGCGCCCGGACCAGCCAGACTATCCGGCCCTGTTCCGTGACCTGCTGGGCAAGGCTGACAAGAACGCTAGGCTGGATATGATCTCGGTGCCGGTTCTGGAAAATATTTTCCCCGCTAACCCGGCAGATTTTGACGGCTATCTTCTCACCGGCTCAGCCGCTGCGGTCTATGAGGATCATAACTGGCTGCCACGGTTGGGCGATTTTGTCCGGCAAGCCTATGCGTTGGGCAAGCCGCTGGTTGGTGTCTGTTTCGGACATCAGTTTCTGGCCAAGGCGCTGGGTGGGGCAGCAGAAAAATCAGCAAAGGGCTGGGGTTATGGTATTCGCCAGACGCCGCTTCTGGCCCCGCCTGACAGCCTGCCGCCAGAGCTGCGCGCCGCCGGCCTGTCTGACCTCAGCCTGATTTACAGCCATCAGGATCAAGTGGCCAGCCTGCCACCCGGTGCCAGGCTAATCTCCGGCGATGCCTTCTGCCCCTATGCCGCCTTTACCATGGGGGATCAGCTGCTGTCCATTCAAGGGCACCCGGAATTCACCCCCGCATATGCTGATAATCTCTATGAGGTGATGTCAGACCGGTTTGGCCGGGAGCTGTCCCAACAGGCCCGCGCCTCGCTCAGCGCCCGCAATGATGGCCAGCTGATGGCCA
>JADHLK010000053.1 GCA_016780695.1 Alphaproteobacteria bacterium
CATAATTGACGGGAAAAATGAAGATAATCTGGTCAGCAATATCAGCTATAGCGCGGCTGATCAGAAAATCTTGATCAATAAGACCCGCTGGTTCAGTCCGGTGGAGCAGCCGGTCTGGGATTTCCATATTGGCGGTTATCAGGTTTTGAAAAAATGGCTGGATGGGCGCAAGGGCCGTGCCCTTACCCTTAATGAATGTGAACATTTCTGCCAAGTCGCGGCAGTGCTGGCAGATACAAGGGCAAAAATGATCGAAATTGACCAGCTGGTTATTCCGCTATTCAGCCAGCCCTGAAGATATTTTGTAACCAAATTTGGTAGCAAATACAGATAGAAAATGGTTGCGAACATCACTCAGCAGGACAAGCACCTTAACTGGCTCAAGAGCCAACATTTGCAAAGCGTGAGACTGCTGTGAAAAAACAAATCTGCAATACCGCGGCTATGCCGGTTCAGTGGATTACAGCTCTTGATTTCCGGTTGCCGCCTACCATTTCTCCAGATTCACTGGCGGGATAGCCTCAGCGGCGGCCCCGCGCAGAAAGACCAGCGTGACCGTGCCCAGCTCTACGCCCCATTTGCTGACCCGTGCGCGGTTCAGGGCGATATCCTCATCCAGCTGGTAAATCCAGTCATTAAAGCGCACCTCCCAGATGCGCCCGCCAATCGCCAGCCCGACTTCATAGGACCAGTTGAGGGCCGGGCCTGCCGCGCTGCCCCGCGCGCCGCCGATCACATCTGCGGCTTGCCCCTGATAGAGGCGGCTGCCATCTGGCCCGCGCGCCGGGGTGATGGTCCAGATGCGCTGTTGCTGCTCGCCATCATCATAGATAAAGCGTTCATCCAGGATCAGATCGCCGCCTTCCATGCGCCCATCTATTTCCACCCGGAAGCGGCGGCGCAGCTGGCCAAACCGATCTTCAAAAATCCCATAGGCCACGGTCCGGCCGGGGAAAAATTCCTCCAGCACCAGCTCCGGCGTAGCACCGGCAAAATCGCTGGCCGGACGGCTGGCACAGGCGGTGAGGCCAAAGACCAGCAGCAGGCCAGCTAAAAGGGGGATAAGCCGTCTCATCACTGTCAAAATTCCTGTTCTCGTTGCGCGCTTCCTGATATGAAATGATACGCAGCCGGCCGCGGTCGGGATTGTCTACCTGCCTTTTTCGGGCAGTTTTTTGCCGCCTCGCGGGCGCGGCACGGGCAAAAGGGATGATAGGTAATGGGCAGTCTGGCATTCATGCGGGCCGAATGGCGGTTTCTGCTTTACGGGCTGCTGATGAGCTTTTTCTCCTCGCTCGGCCAGACCTTTTTTATCTCCCTCTTCTCGCCGCAAATCAGAGAGACGCTGGACCTCAGCCATGGCAGTTTTGGCAGCTGGTATGCGGCGGCGACCATTGCCTCGGCGATTACCCTGTTCTGGCTGGGCAAGCTGGCTGATACGGTATCGGTGCCAAGGCTGAGCTTTTATACCCTGACCGGGCTGGCGCTGGCGGCGTTGTTTTTTGCCTCCATACAGACTGTCTGGATGCTGGTAATCGGGCTTTATTTGCTGCGGCTATTTGGTCAGGGGATGTCCTATCATGTTTATGCAACAGCGATGGCGCGGCGTTATCGGGCGGCCAGAGGGCGGGCACTGGCGATCTCCAGCCTTGGTATCCATATTGCTGAATCGATTGGCCCGGCCAGTGTAGTTGGGCTGCTGGCGGTGCTTGACTGGCGGCTGCTCTGGGCTGGGCTGGCGGTGTTTTCCTGGCTCGCCCTGGTGCCATTCCTGCCGGTTTTGACACGCCGGACAGAGCTGCAGGATGGGCTGGGCCGGCAATCGGGGGCGGATATATCTGCTCAGCAGCCAGCCAGCCTGAGCCGCCGGGAGATGCTGCGCGATCCGGTTTTCCGGGGGGTTATCCTGTGGCTGGTTGCAATGCCCAGCTTTGTGATTACCGGCCTGTTCTTTCATCAGATTTTTCTGGCTTCAGAACGCGCGGTTCCGCTGCTGGTCTGGGGCGCGCATTATGGGCTGTATGCGCTGGCGGCAGTATGTGGGGCGCTGGCAGCAGGCTGGCTGATCGACAGGTTTTCTGCCCAGCATCTGGCCGCCTTAAGCCAAAGCGGGCTGGTTGTGGCCCCGCTCTGCCTGTGGCTGGTTCCCGGGGCGGCAGGTCTGTGGCTGTTTTTCAGCTCTTTTGGTCTGGCTGCTGGCATGACCGGGGCGATGATGAACGCGTTGCTGGCGGAACGTTACGGCACCGAAAAACTGGGCGAGATACGGGCGCTGATTTTGCCTGTGACAGTGCTGTTTAGCGCGGTCTCGCCGATGCTGATGGGGGTGATGATAGATGCCGGGGCGGGTCTTGGCCTGTTGATGGGGTTGGTCGCTTTGATCGCCGCCCTGCCGGTCTCGGCGGCCTTTGTCTGGTTCAATCTTCTGGGCCGGCGGGTCTATCGCTAGCGAGAATTTCTTGCTGGCGGGTGGTTGCAATCTGCCGACTGCCTGCCCCATATTAAGGCATGAGGAAAAACTGGCATCAGCTGATTTTTAGAATGCCTGTCCTGCTGATTTGTGGGCTGTCGCTGCTTACTTGTGCTGGTTTGCTGGCGGTCAGCGCGGCCAAGGCAGACACAGGTAAGGCCCAACAAGGTGATACGGCCAGCAACCGCGTCTGGAACGGGATCTGGTTCACTTGTGAATTTTCCCGCCGCATGGCCCCGCCCGAAGATAGATGCAAGATGTTTGATGATGAGGGGTTTGAGGTGGTGGATGGGGATTTTTTCTATCTGCGCAACCGCGGCTCAAAAGAAACTGCGTGTCGCGGTGGTAAGACAGGCCAATGCTTCGCCGCCAGCACCCCGCAAATCAGTGTCTCCTCCCGCATGATTGGCAAGATAGAGATTGCCGAAGATCGGCTCTGGGTGCGCTGGATGGGCTGTCGGCAATTATTTCATTTCCAGCCTCAGGATGGTTTTTATGCGGTTATCCCGGATGCGAAACGCTGTTATTGGGCCAAGGAGCGGCATTTTTATGTGGCCCGCTATGAAGGCCAGGTTGAAAAGGCTGCAGCCCAATGAGCGCAGCTGATAGCCAAAAAACAGCCGGGTTTTTTGCCCGCCGTCCTGACCGCGCCGCCATAGAGGTCAGCGGGACCGAGGCGGCCCTGTTCCTCAATGATATTCTGACCGCCCAAATCCAGACCCTGCCAGAGGGCCGGATGACCGCCGCCTGCTTGCTCAGCCCGCAGGGCCGGATTTTGTTTGATATGCAGATTTTGCGACTGTCTGATACGCTTTTCTGGCTGGTTACCGAGACAGATCAGGCCGCCCGGCTGGCCGGCAAGCTGCGTCTTTACCGGCTGCGTCGGCCGCTGGTGATAGAGGCAGTCAGCCCGTTCAGCGCGGCGCAGATTTATCACTATGTTGATCTGCCAGACAGTCCGGACGGTGTTTTTGTCTTTGCCGATCAGCGCCAGCCCGGTCTGGGCAGTCTGCTGGTGGCGGGATCGGAGCAGCTGGCCTGTCCGCCCGGTTTTGCTGAGCAGGAGGAGGTGGTCTGGCAGCACCTGCGAATCGCGGCCGGCGTGCCGGAAGGGGCAGCTGACCTGACCCCGGAGCGGGCGCTGATGCTGGAGGCTGGGCTGGACCGGCTGGGGGCGGTTGATTTTGACAAGGGCTGTTATATTGGTCAGGAAGTGACCGCAAGAACGCGCTGGCGTGGGCTGGTCAAGCGGCGCATTGTGCCGGTGCGGGCGGCGGCTGGCTTGCATGGCCAGAGCGCGATTACCCAGGCTGGAAAGCAGGTTGGCCAGCTTTTGTCCTGCGTGGCAACAGATACCGGCTGGCTGGGTCTGGCCAGTCTAAGGCTGGCGGCGATAGAGGCGGCCGGGACCGGCCAGCAGCTGGAGCTGGCTGATGGCCAGCCGCTGGAGCTGGCGATCCCGGACTGGATGCGGCCTTTGCCACAACAGAAATAGGCTTTTGTGCGGTCTGTGGCTGGCAATAACTACCTGCATTGCACACCAGGTCTTTGCAAAATGGCTGCAGATGACTATATAAGCTGTGGTGACCGGGTCAGAAAGCTGCTGCCCGGGCCCCTGTCATATTTTCGGGCCGCTGTTTTTTGGCCGTCATTTTTGAAAGAATGAATCGATGACACAATTGCTGATGCCAAAGGCAACCGCCGTTTGGCTTATTGACAATACCGCGCTGACCTTTGAACAGATTGGCGATTTTTGTGAATTGCACCATCTGGAGGTTCAGGCCATCGCAGATGGCGAGGTGAGTGGCGGTATTCAGGGCTATGATCCGATCCAGAATAACCAGCTCTCAGCTGAGGAAATCCAGCGCTGCGAGGCAGACCCGGAGGCAAGGCTGGTGCTGTCTGAATCGCATTTGCCGGCCCCGACCCTGCGCACCAAGGGCCCGCGCTATGTGCCGGTGGCCCGCCGCGGTGACAAGCCGGATGCGATTGCTTGGCTGCTCAAGCATTATCCTGAATTAACCGATGCCCAGATTGGCAAGCTGATCGGCACAACCAAGGAAACAATTGGCAAGGTGCGCGACCGCAGCCATTGGAATATTTCCAACATCACCGCCAAGCATCCGGCCATGCTGGGCCTGTGCAGCCAGACAGATCTGAATGGCGCCATTGAAAAGGCGGGGGGCCAGCCGCGCGCCAGTGAAGAACAGGTGGAAAATCTGTCCGAACTGCCCTGAGGCGAGCAGGCGGCTCGCTGATTTGGGCAAGAAGCGGGTCAGGCGGCGATGCAAGCAGGTTTTTTAACGATTGGAAATGCCCGCATTGACGCAGAACACCCTAGAAACGGCCTTGCAGGCCAGGCTGGATGAAGTGCTTTCAGAACATCGTGATCTGGATGATGTGATTGCCCGTCTGGCAGAAGAAAAGCCATTTGACCAGCTGCAGCTGCAGCGGCTAAAAAAGCGCAAGCTGATCCTGAAGGATGAGATTATTCGTCTGCGGGCCAGACTCTTGCCGGATATTATTGCCTGACCAGCCGGGCAGGCCCGCAAGGAGAGAAGAAAAAGAGGTAACCGGGTATGGCGCAAGGCTCTGCGAAAATCGTGATTTGTATGGGCAGCCAGTCTGACTGGCCAACCATGCAGGCCGCTGCCGATATTCTGGCGCAGCTGGAGGCCAGCCACGAGGTGCGGATTATCTCTGCCCACCGCACGCCGGACAGGCTGGCTGATTTTGCCCGCAATGCCCGGGCGGACGGTGTGCAGGTGATTATCGCCGGGGCTGGCGGGGCGGCGCATCTGCCGGGTATGATAGCTGCCCATAGCAACTTGCCAGTGCTGGGTGTGCCGGTTGAATCGGCGGCGCTGAAAGGCATGGACTCGCTCTTGTCGATTGTTCAGATGCCGGGCGGTGTGCCGGTTGGCACATTGGCCATCGGCCAGCCGGGCGCGCGCAATGCCGGTATTCTGGCGGCGCAGATACTGGCCTTGCAAGACAGTGCGCTGGCGGCTCGGCTGGATGCTTTCCGGGCGGCCCAGACCGAGGCGGTGGCAGAGCGCCCGGAATGACCGTCAGACCTGCTTTCACTCTCGGTATTCTTGGCAGTGGCCAGCTGGGCCGGATGATCGCCATTGCGGCTGCTGAGCTGGGCATCCCGTCTCATATATATGCCCCGGATGCGTCCACCAGCCCGGCCGGTCAGGTCGCTGCCCATGTGCATACAGCAGAGTATCAGGATGCAGAAGCACTGGCTGAATTTGCTGCCGGCGTGGAAGCGGTGGTCTGTGAATTTGAAAATGTGCCGGCCAGCGCCCTGGCCATTCTGGCTGAGCTGGTTCCGGTCAGCCCCGGTGCAAAAGCCTTGCAGACAGCCCAGAGCAGGCAGGCGGAAAAAACCCTGGCGCGGGAGCTAGGCATTGCAGTACCGGATTTCTGGCCAGTTGCCTCAGCTGCTGAGCTGGCTGATGCGCTGGTTGTGCTGGATGGGCCGGGGATTCTGAAAACTGATCGGATGGGCTATGATGGCAAGGGCCAGATCAGGCTGGACAGCAGGGCAGCAGCCGGGGAAATCTGGCAACAGATGGGCGGCGTGCCTTGTGTGCTGGAAAGGTTGGTTGATTTTTCGGCTGAGATCAGCTTTTTGGTCGCCCGTGATGCGGCAGGCCAGCTCAGCCATTTCCCGGCCAGTCAGAACAGCCATCAGGACGGTATTCTCGCCCGTTCGGTTGCCCCGGCAGATTGTGCTGAAACCCTGCTGGCAGAAGGCCGGCAAGCCGTTTCGCGGCTGGCTGAGGCCTTGCAGCTGGTTGGGGTGCTGGCGATGGAAAGTTTTGTTACCGCGACCGGCCAGCTGCTGTTCAATGAGATAGCCCCGCGCCCGCATAATTCCTTTCACTGGACGATAGAGGGCTGTGCGACCAGCCAGTTCACCCAGCTGGTGCGGGTGCTGGCCGGGATGGGTTTTGGGGCCACCGATATGGATAGAGGCTGGCAAATGGTCAATCTGCTGGGTCAGGATATGGATCAGGTTGCAGGCCATTTGGCCCGCCCACACCGCCGCGTGCATCTCTATGGCAAGACCGAGGCCCGCCCGGGCCGTAAAATGGGCCATGTCAGCTGGCCAATTTAGGGGTGGCCAATTTAGGGGGCCAATCTAGCGCGAATTATCTGCCAGGCTGGTCAGATTATAGGGCGTGTCCTGATACAGATTGTTCAGCCAGTTGCCGCTCAGCAAATAGGCAAAGGGCCGCCAGAAATTCACCGGCTCCTGTGCTGGGTCATCTTGCGGGAAATAATTGGCTGGCAGGGCGGTGCCCAGCCCCTCATCCAGATCGCGCAGATATTCCGCCTTCAGCGTTCCGGCATCATATTCCAGATGGTTCAGGACAAAGAGATCATCTGTAGCCGGGTCCCGGATCATACCAACCCCAACCTCAGGGCTTTTTGCCATGACGGACAGGCCGGCTTCGGTTACATCCGCCTCTAAAGTGCTGGTATAGCGCGAGACAGGCATCGGAAAGCGGTCGGTAAAGCCGTGCATCAGCCGGCCTTCCTGCTGGGTCAGCTGATGGTCAAAAATGCCAAATAGCTTTTCTTCCATCTGGTATTTTTCCAGCCCGTGAAAATGATACAGCAAGGCCTGTGCGCCCCAGCAAATACCAAGACGGCGGAAACAATGGCTGCGTGACCATTCCATAATTTCCTGCAATTCCGGCCAGTAGGTTACCTCCTCAAAGGGCAGGGTTTCCACTGGCGCGCCAGTCACAATTAGCGCATCAAAAAATTCATCGCGCACCGCATCCAGATTGCGATAGAAACGGCGCAGATAGGCAGGCTCAGTATTGCGCGGTGTATAGCTGGCGGTGGTCATCAAGATAAGCTCCACCTGCAGCGGTGAGCAGCCAAACAGGCGGGCAAACTGAATCTCAGTCTCTTTCTTGCGCGGCATCAGATTGAGCATCAACAGGCGCAGCGGGCGAATATCCTGACGCGCCGCGCGGCCTGCCGGGATCAAATCCACCCCTTCAGAAAGCAGGTTTTCAAGAGCTGGCAAATTATCAGGTACGCTGATAGGCATGGCAAAGTCCGGTCCTGTTTCTGTTACAGACAGCTGGCCGCCATCTTTGTTAAAGCCCTGCTGGTCAAGGCCGTCTTTTGCGCCGCCGGAAACCGGGCCCGCCTGCTTGAAACCGTGCGCGCAGGGCAGAAAAGGGTTTGACCAGTTTCGGGATGTTTGCCACATCTGCCAGCCGCCTGTCCAGAAAGGCTTTGGTTTCATCCATATCCGGGCTGTCATCTGCCAGCCAGGCCAGCAAGGTTGCGCTATAGACCGCAGACAGGGTTGCCCGCTTGGAATAAAAGGAAAAATCTGTTGCCCGGTCGCCCGCCGCCCGCCACATCGCATCCACCGTCCGATAGAGCGTCTGGCTGGCGCGTTTTGCCTGATCCGGCCTGGCCAGAAAGGACAGGGTCCGGCGCACCGCCATCTTGTGCGGGGCCGCCTGTTCCAGACGCAGCAGAATCAGCGCGCGGATTTTTTCCGGTATGCGGGCCGGGGCCGGGTCCAGCCGGGCAAAGCCCTCACACATCTCCTGATCTGCCATCTCCAGCCAGACAGCAACCGCCGCTGCTGGCCCGCCTGGCAAGATTTCTGCCAGCTGCGCTGTCGTTATGCCGCATTCCTCTGCTGCGGCGTTCAGGCTGGCATCTGACCAGCCATCAAAAGGCACATGGTGAAGGGCGGCCCGAACCAGCTGGCGGGCCTTGTCTGCCTGATTGTCAGTGTGGCTGTCTGTTGTCTCTTGCATGGTCGCGCAGCTTTTCGGTTGATTGCTCTTCTCGCGTTAATATAGTGTCCGCCGCGCCGGTTTCAAAGCATTTGTCATCAACGCGATAGCAGGAAATACTTTACATTCCGCCCGGCTTTATGATATGAGTGTCGCCTCGGTGGGCGGATCAGCCAAAATGGTCAGTCCGCGACAACAGCATGAACAGACATAGAGAGACCAGAAAATTGTATGTAGCTGTCCGTGAAAATAATGTTGATCAGGCCCTGCGTGTGCTGAAAAAGAAGATGCAGCGCGAAGGTCTGTTCCGTGAGATGAAGAACCGCCGCGCCTTTGAAAAGCCGTCTGAGCGCCGGGCGCGCCAGGCTGCTGAATCAACCCGCCGGGTGCGCAAACTGATGCGCAAACGCATGGAGCGTGAAGGCTATTAGAATCGGCCGGTAATTTATCGACTTCTATGGAGACCGCCCCAGCATTGCTGCCGGGCGGTTTTTTAATGGGTCGGTTTTTATTAGCATGATTTTTTTGGCCGGTTTGTTGCTGATGCCTGATAATTCAGCTATACAGTCCGGATTGCAGATCGCTGCAAAAAGATGAGGCGGGGCCGTCCGTCAAACGGCCTTTTTAAGTAAGAGGGATAGTCATGAAGATTGGTGCCCCGAAAGAAACAGCTGCTGGTGAAGCGCGTGTGGCTCTGACCCCGGACAGCGCGGTTTGGCTGCAAAAGCTGGGCTATGAGTGCATGGTTGAGACGGGCGCGGGTAAAGCAGCCGGTTTCTCAGATACCGCCTATGCAGGGGCGGGCGTAACCCTTGTGGCTTCTGCGAAAAAGCTCTGGGCTGATAGTGATATAATCTTGAAGGTGCGCCCGCCCGATGA
>JADHLK010000054.1 GCA_016780695.1 Alphaproteobacteria bacterium
GACCTGGAAGCCATTGACCTTGGGTGATTTGTAGCTGAGGCTGACCTTGCCAGAATCAGAATCAATGGCTGAATCACCGTCAAACGGTGCCCCGGCTGTGGTGCCTTCATCAGCAGCCACATCAGCAGAGGTCGCGCCAGCATCGCCATAGCCATCGCCATCAGCGAAGCGCAGATTGCCAAAATCCCCGCCAATATCAAGATAGCCAGCATTGCCATCTGAACCAATAGACCCGCCATTGAAAGCCGAGATAGTCTGGCCACCACCCTGATTTTGATGAATTGAGGGGGCGGGCCTGTTGTCGGCTATCTGGCCAGCCGGGTCAGAATGGCCGCTTTGTGGCGGGCGAAGCCGCGCCGTTTTCGATATGAGTCAGCCAGCCTGTTCCAGCGCCGTTTCAGCTGGTGGCTTGGCCCATCGCCAGTGATCGGTGGCGGGGCCTGCTGATAGCCTATCTGCGAGGGGGTGTCATCTTGGTCGGCGACTGGCGGGGAGAGGGTCAGCACTTGCAGCCCGTGCTCCCACCAGCGATTGATCAGCAAATCCACCTCAAAACGGGCAGGCAGGCTGCGGGCAAGCAGCTGGCGTGCGGCTGTGGCGGATAGGATGCAGGCTTCTGCCCCAATCTCATTATAGCGGGTGACGGTCAGGCTGTGCTGATCACTGAGAGCTAAAGCAGGCTCCATCGGGCGGCCGCTGAAATGATGCAGATTGACCAGATCAAGCCGATCTGCCAGCTGCGACAGCCGATCCAGAATATCTGGCAGGGCCGCGTCCAATACCGCATCATCTTCCAGCACCAGCCCCAACTCCGCCCCGCTATCCAGCAGCGCTTGCCAAGCCTTGCGGTGGCTGAGCAAGCATCCAAATGCGCCGGGGCGCAGATGGTGGCCGATCCAGTCCGCTCTGGCCGGGTCCTCCTCAGCCAGCCGCTCAGCCTCAGGCAGGGCGCGGCCATCTATTGCATCAATAAAGCTGAAAGCCAGCCCCAGCGCCTCCAGCCGCCGGGTCATCATCGCACGCCGGTGATCATCATTGGCAAAGGCAATGACAAAAATGGGAAAGGAAGGGCTGGTGCTGTGCATGAGATGATTTTGTCACACCCGGATACAGTCAAGAAGGGGGCAGCGGCATGGTGGGCCCGGCAGGACTCGAACCTGCAACAACACGGTTATGAGCCGTGGGTTCTAACCAATTGAACTACAGGCCCTCTTTGCCGCACCAGAACAGGTCGGCCTGTTCTGCTGGTCTGTTTGACCGGACTATACTATGCCCGGCTCTCAATGTTCAAGAAAGCTGCGCAATTTGCGAGACCTGGAGGGATGTTTCAGCTTGCGAAGCGCCTTTGCCTCAATTTGCCGGATCCGCTCCCGGGTGACCGAAAATTGCTGGCCAACTTCCTCCAGCGTGTGGTCAGTATTCATACCAATGCCGAAGCGCATCCGCAAGACGCGTTCCTCGCGCGGGGTCAGGCTGGCCAGAACGCGTGTTGTTGTCTCTCGCAGATTGGCATGAATGGCGGCATCCAGCGGCTGCACCGCGTTCTTATCTTCAATAAAATCACCCAGCTGGCTGTCTTCCTCATCGCCGATAGGGGTCTCAAGGCTGATCGGCTCTTTGGCAATTTTCAAAACTTTGCGCACCTTATCCAGCGGCATGGACAGCTTCTCAGCCAGCTCTTCCGGGGTCGGCTCGCGGCCAATCTCATGCAGCATATGGCGTGAGGTGCGCACCAGCTTGTTAATGGTCTCTATCATATGGACCGGGATACGGATAGTGCGCGCCTGATCTGCGATAGAGCGGGTAATCGCCTGTCTGATCCACCAGGTGGCATAGGTGGAGAATTTATAGCCGCGTCGATATTCGAACTTGTCCACCGCCTTCATCAGCCCGATATTGCCTTCCTGGATCAGGTCCAGGAATTGCAAGCCGCGATTGGTGTATTTCTTGGCGATAGAGATGACCAGCCGCAGATTCGCCTCAACCATCTCTTTTTTCGCCCGCGCTGCCTCACGCTGGCCCTTCTGGATGGTCAGGATCACTTCCTTGAATTCTGGAATCGAGAGGCCGACATCATCCACAACCAGCCGCAGCTTGTCCTGAATCTCAGTGATCTGCTCTTGATGACGGTCGCCAAATTTGGTCCAGGCCTTGGTGGTATAATCCGGGCCAGGCCATTTTTTAACGGTCTCGCGGCCTGTCCAGGCTTGCAGGAACGGGGCCCGCGGCACCCCGCAGGCGGTCGCCATCTGGATCATCTGGCCTTCCAGGGCGGTGACATGACGGTTCAGGTCAAACAGCTGGGTGGTCAGGGCTTCCAGCCTGCCATTATTGAGATAGATATTCTGCATCTGCTCAGCCAGCTGGATACGCTGTTCGCATAGCTGCGCCTCATCCGCCTTTTTCAGCGATTTTTCGTTCTGCGTGGCGACCAGCCGCTTATCTTGCAGCTTGCCATAGGCGGTAAAGCTGATCTTGATTTCAGCCAGCAAAGCCAACACATCATCCAGCACCGCATCTTCCATCGCGGCCAGCGACAGGGTCAGATCATCCAAATCCTCATCCCGGTCCTCGCCCTCTTCTTCGGAGTCAGAATCGATTTCCTCTTCTTCCTCCTCGTCACTTTCGGCCTCGGCCTTGTTATTGCTGGCCAGATCATCATTGGCAGCGTTGGGCAGGCCCACAGTTTCCCCCACCGGGCTGCCATTCAGGCGGGCATAGGTGGTATCCAGATCGATAATATCGCGCAGCGGCACGCCGCCTTCTTCTATCTGCTGGTGCCATTGCATCAGCGCCCGGATAGTCAGCGGCGATTCACAAATACCGCCAATCATCATTTCCCGGCCTGCCTCTATGCGCTTGGCAATGGCAATCTCGCCCTCACGGGAGAGCAGCTCAACAGACCCCATTTCGCGCAGATACATCCGCACCGGATCATCTGATCCCGACACATCTGAATCAGCCAGATTACCGCCGCTATGTTCTTCTTCGCTTTCGCTGGCTGTCTCTTCTGTTTCCGGGTTCTCGATAACCGATACCCCCATCTCTGACAGGGCAGACATCACATCTTCTATCTGCTCGGAATTCAGCTCTTCCTGAGGCAGGGCGGCATTCAGCTCATCATGCGTGACCCAGCCGCGTTCACGGCCTTTTTTAATCAGCGCTTTAATCTTGGCGTTTTTGGTATCCAGAAGCGGGGCGTCCGGCGTATTTTCCGGTGCCGGTTCGGCTACCTTCTTGGCTGTTTTGCGTGCCATGCTGTAAATCCCCTTTTCACAGGATCGCCTGATTGACTTGCGCCCGGCGGTTTATCCGGGCCGTTTGTGACTGCGCCGCGCACCTGTGCTGGCAAGTTTGATGATTTCATCAATTCTTGCAGCGGCCTCTGCGGGCAGCAATGCTCCAGCTGGCTTGCCCAGTCGGCGCGTCATGTCTGAACTGTCCAACTCTGCTATCAAATCATCATATCCAAGACTACTCAAATGATGCTTCAAAGCCGGTGCGTCAAGGTCTGGGTCCCGAATTATTGCATCCAAACAGGCTTTTTTCATAGCTTCTTGATCTTCTGTGCCAAAATTCAGATCTGTCAGCTCCTCAAAATAGTCTGTCTGGAGCTGCGGGTGATGCACCATAAGGGCCAAGGCTGCCCGAAAACGCACCGCCGCTCCAGTATCAGGCCGCTGCCGCCGCACCGCGATAGTCGCCCCTCTGGTCAACCCGCCGGCCCGGTCCTCAGCCCGCATTTGCCGGATACGGAATTCCATATCATCGACAAAGGCCGCCCGCACCTGATTATGGGCAATGGTCCGCACCCCATCGCGCACCACTTGCCAAAAGGCTGCCCGCTGGCCCGGTTCAGCCAGATTGAAGCCGCTTTGGCTCAGCTGCCAGTACGCATCCGCCAGCCCCAGCGCGGCGGCCAGAATTCGGGTCAGCCCGTCCGCGCCCTCTTCTTGCAAAATATCGTCCGGGTCCTTGCCCTCCGGCAGGCTGGCCAGCCGCACTGAGCGGCCCGGCTCCAGCAGGGGGAGCAGGCGCAGCACTGCCCGCCCGGCTGCCTTGCGCCCGGCTGTATCACCGTCAAAACACAAAACCGGCTCATCATGCAGCTTCCAGGCCAGCTGTATTTGCTGCTCGGTCAGCGCCGTGCCGAGCGGAGCCAGTGCACCGGCAACCCCGCTGCGGGTGACAGCGATCACATCCATATAGCCTTCCACCAGCATCAGGGGCAGGCCAGCCCGCACTTTCGCACGCGCCTGATTCCAGCCATAAAGCACCTGTTTTTTGGAAAAGGTCGGCCCTTCTGGGGAATTCAGATATTTTGGCTGGGCCTCCCCCATGGCGCGCGCGCCAAAGCCGATAATATTGCCCTGCCGGTTTTCAATTGGAAAGATAATTCGGTTGCGGAACCAATCATAATGGCTGCCATCGCGTTCGGAGATACCAGACAGGCCGGCAGTATTTATCATCTGCTTGTCAAAACTGCGCTGCTGCAGGGCGGCTTGCAGGCCAGAAGAGGGGGCATAGCCAATACGAAAGCTGGTGATTGTCTCGCTATCCAGACCACGGCGGTCCAGATAGGAACGCGCCTCGGCAGCACTGTCCTTTTGCAGGCTGGCCTCAAAAAAACGGCATCCGGCTTCCAGAATATCAAGGGCTGTGCGGCGGCGGGCAGCCTGGGCGGCATCTTCGGGTTTGCTGTCCGGCAGCTGCAGGCCGGCCAGATCGGCTAAACGGCGCACCGACTCGATAAAATCCAGCCCCTCTGATTCCCGCATCCAGCTGATCGCATCCCCGCTGGCCCCACAGCCAAAGCAATGATAGAAGCCGTCCGCATCATTGACATAAAAAGACGGGGTTTTTTCGTTGTGAAACGGGCACAGGCCATTCATCCGCCCGCCCTTCTTGACCAGCTTGACGCGTCGGCCCACCAGATCAGACAAGGTGATCCGGCTGCGCAGATTTTCAATAAATTCAGCAGGCAGGGCCATATCCGCGGCGCTTTTTCATTTCCGTTTCAGGCAGTGGAGAAAACAGTCGCCAGTGTGCCATTGCCGCCCGCGACTGGCAAGCTTTGCTCAGGACTTGTCCAGCAGGGCGTGTTTGACCTGCTGGCTGGCTGCCGAAAAATCCATCTGGCCGGCAAATTTCTGTTTCAGCTCAGCCATTACCCGGCCCATATCCTTAACCGAACTGGCCTCTGTCTCGGCTATTGCAGCGTCGATTGCCTCAGCCATCTCAGCCGCATCCAGCTGGCTGGGCAGAAAAGTCTGGATAATGGCGATTTCAGCCTCTTCATTTTCGGCCAGCTCTGGGCGGCCACCCTTATTATACATCGCGGCTGATTCGCGCCGCTGCTTTATCATGGTTTGCAACATGGACAGGATTTCGTCATCTGAAATGCCATCAGAGACATCATTTCCACGCGCTGCTATATCGCGATCCTTCAGGGCGGCAGTGATCAGGCGTGTGGTAGAAAGCGCCAGATCATCGCCGTCCTTCAGCGCCTGTTTCATCGCCTGTGAAATTCTCTCACGCATATTAAAAACCCATAATTTCAACTCGTCGCAGGCCAGGTTGTTTTCGGCAGCCCGCTGCTGGTTGCCGCAATTCTGGCTTTGGCAACCTCTCCCCATTTGAACCTCCTTTACTTGAAGCTGGGCAAGGTTGCAAGCATCTGTCAAAAAAACCTCTGTTAAACGGTCTTGACCAAAGGGCAATCTGGGGATAGAAAACTGTCATTTTGACCAGTGCTGCTGCTGCCCTTCAATCTGGCGGCCAGGCCGGCCTGGGACACCCGCATATAGACAGGATGAGCAGATGACCGATATGGCATCTACAGCACAGACAGACAGCCTGCCGCCCGGCACCACAGCTGTTCTGGTGCTGGCGGACGGGCGCATTTTGCCCGGTCAGGGCTTCGGGGCTGAAACCAGCAGCGTTGGAGAGGTCTGTTTCAACACCTCTATGACCGGTTATCAGGAAATCATGACCGACCCGTCCTATGCCGGACAGATTATCACCTTTACCTTTCCGCATATCGGCAATGTGGGCACCAACCCGGCCGATACTGAAACAGAACAGCCAGCGGCGCTGGGTATGATTGTCCGCAACCCGATTACCCCGCCAGCAAATTGGCGCGCATCAAGCAGGCTGGAGGACTGGCTGGAAGCAGCGGGTCTGCCCGGTATCAGCGGTATTGATACCCGTGCCCTGACCCGCCTGATCCGGGAAAATGGTGCGCCGAGCGCGGTTCTGTGCCACCGCAAGGATGGCCAGTTTGACCTGTCTGCTCTGCAAAAAATGGCAGCAGGCTGGCCCGGGCTGAAAGGCATGGATTTGGCTGATGAGGTATCTGCTGATACGGCCCATGACTGGCATCTGGGCAGTTATGATCTGGCGCGCACCCAATTCACCGAACCGGAGACGCAGCTGCGTGTTGTGGCAATGGATTTTGGCTGCAAGCAAAATATTCTGCGGTGCCTTGTTGATGCCGGATGTGCAGTAGAGGTGGTGCCGGCCCGGACCAAGGCCAGCGAGATATTGGCGAAAAAGCCGGACGGGGTTTTCCTGTCCAACGGGCCGGGCGACCCGGCCGCAACAGCTGCTTATGCAGCTGCTGAAATAGCTGAGCTGGTTGCCTCCGGCTTGCCACTGTTCGGTATCTGTATCGGGCATCAGCTGCTGGCCCTGGCGCTGGGCGCACACACTGAAAAGATGGAAATCGGGCATCGCGGGGCCAATCACCCGGTCAAGGAGCTGGCCAGCGGCAAGATAGAAATCACCAGCCAGAATCACGGCTTTAAGGTAGACCCGGACAGCCTGCCAGAGGAGCTGGAGGTCACCCATATCTCATTATTTGATGGATCGGTTGAGGGGTTGCGGCACAAACAGAAACCCGTCTTCAGCGTGCAGTATCACCCGGAATCCTCACCCGGGCCGCATGATTCCCGCCATTTGTTTCAGCGTTTCATCACCTTGATGCAGGCAGCCAAGCAGGAGACCAGCTAATGCCGCGCCGCACAGATATATCCTCTATCCTGATAATCGGGGCCGGCCCGATCATTATCGGTCAGGCCTGTGAGTTTGACTATTCCGGAGCACAGGCTTGCAAGGCGCTGAAAGAAGAGGGCTTTCGGGTGATTTTGGTTAATTCCAACCCGGCCACGATTATGACCGACCCGGTGATGGCAGATGCCACCTATGTTGAGCCTATCACGCCGAAAATTGTCACCCGTATTATCGAAAAGGAAAAGCCGGATGCGCTGTTGCCAACGATGGGCGGCCAGACTGCGCTGAATACGGCCCTTGAGCTGCACCGGCGCGGCGTGCTCGAAGAATTCGGGGTGGAGCTTATCGGGGCGCGGCCTGATTCAATCAACAAGGCAGAGGATCGTGCCCTGTTCCGTCAGGCGATGGATGATATTGGTCTGGAATCAGCCAGATCGCGGACAGTGAATAGCTATGAGGATGCCATGCAGGCCCTCGATATTGTGGGTCTGCCAGCGATCATCCGGCCTTCTTTTACGCTTGGCGGTGAGGGGGGCGGGGTTGCCTATAACCGCGAGGAGTTTGAACAGATTGTGCGGGATGGGCTGCGTCTCTCGCCAGTGCAGGAGGTGCTGATTGAGGAATCGCTGCTGGGCTGGAAAGAATTTGAAATGGAGGTGGTGCGCGATCACGCGGATAATTGCATCATCATCTGTTCGATTGAAAATATGGATCCGATGGGGGTTCATACCGGCGATTCTATTACGGTTGCCCCGGCGCTGACGCTGACGGATAAGGAATATCAGGCCCTGCGCGATGCCTCTATCGCGGTGCTGCGTGAGATCGGCGTGGATACTGGCGGCTCAAATGTGCAATTCGCGATGAATCCGGAAAATGGGCGGATTATCATCATTGAGATGAACCCGCGGGTCAGCCGTTCCTCTGCGCTTGCGTCAAAGGCAACCGGCTTTCCGATTGCCAAGGTCGCGGCCAAGCTGGCGGTCGGCTATACGCTGGATGAGCTGATGAATGACATCACCGGAACCACCCCGGCCAGCTTTGAGCCGACCATTGACTATATCGTGACCAAAATGCCGCGTTTCACCTTTGAGAAATTTGCTGGCACGAAGGCAGAACTGTCCACCTCGATGAAATCGGTCGGCGAAGCGATGGCGGTCGGGCGCAGCTTTGCCGAGAGCCTGCAAAAGGCTCTGCGGTCGATGGAAACCGGCCTGTCCGGGCTGGATGAGATCGCGATACCGGAGGCGGATGAAACGCTGGGAGAGGACCCGATTCGCGGATGGCTGGCTGGTCAGACACCGGACCGGCTGCTGCGGATTGCCCAGGCGATGCGGGCGGGCATGGACAGCCATGAAATTCAGGCCATTACCAAATGGGATCCCTGGTTCCTCAATCAGATTGAACAGATTATCCGGGCTGAACAGACGGTGGCAAAAGACGGGGTGCCCGCCGACCGCGCCGGCCTTCTGGCCCTGAAATCGATGGGATTTTCAGATGCCAGGCTGGCCCGGCTGAGCGGCCAGACAGAAACAGAGATTCTGGCCATGCGGCAAAAGCTGGCCATTCATCCGGTCTATAAGCGCATTGATACCTGCGCGGCTGAATTCGCCTCTGACACGGCTTATCTTTATAGCTGTTATGAGCCGGGTGCGCTGGCCAGCTGTGAAGCCGCGCCGTCTGACCGGGAAAAAGTGGTGATATTGGGCGGCGGGCCAAACCGGATTGGCCAGGGGATTGAGTTTGACTATTGCTGTGTGCACGCAGCCTATGCGCTGTCTGATGCGGGCTATGAGACGATTATGATCAATTGCAACCCGGAGACGGTTTCAACAGATTATGATACCTCTGACCGGTTGTATTTTGAGCCGCTGACAGCCGAGGATGTGATCGAGATAATTCACACCGAACAGCAATCCGGCACGCTGAAAGGGGCGATTG
>JADHLK010000055.1 GCA_016780695.1 Alphaproteobacteria bacterium
TGACCAGCAAATTGCCCAGCTGGTCCGGGCGGCTCAGCGGGGCGATAAAAAACTCATATAAAGCGGCCAGCGGATGATAGCCGAGAAAGGCGAAAATCAGCGCCCCCAGAATCAGCGTGATCACCACAGACACAACCGGCACCAGCAAGGTCAGCTGCAACGGAATTTCTTTGCGGGGATGCAGAATAATCATCTGGCTGCCCGCCGCGCTTTTTGTGCCGTTTCGGCGGCCCCGCCCATCAGCAGGCCAATCTCCTCAGCGGTCATGTCTCCGGCCGGTCTGGCAGCAGAGAGATGCCCGTCATTCAGCACCGCTATTTTGTGGGAAATGGCAAAAATCTCTTCCAGATCCTGTGAGATCATAATCACCGCTGATCCCTGTTCGGCCAGCTCGGTCATGGCCTTGCGGATGAATTGCGCCGCCCCGACATCCACCCCCCAGGTCGGTTGCGAGACGATCAGCACAGCCGGCTTTTTGATAATTTCCCGGCCCACCACAAATTTCTGCAGATTGCCGCCAGACAGGGCAGAGGCCAGCGGATTGGCAGAGGGCCTGCGCACATCAAAGGTGCGGGCAATTTTTTCTGCCGCCAACAGGGTTTCTTGCTGGCTTATCACGCCGCCGGAAACGGTTTTCGCGTCTTCATAGCTGGTCAATAACGCATTTTCTGCCAGATTCATTGAGGGCACAGCCGCATGGCCATTGCGTTCTTCGGGGATGAAACAGACCCCGGCCTTGCGACGGGCCAGCGGCCCGGCAGCAGATAATTCCCGGCCCGCCAGCTGAATTCTATGGTCGGCCGGCTGACACCATTCACCGGTCAGGGCCTCCATCAGCTCGCCCTGCCCATTGCCGGCGATGCCAGCGATTCCCAGAATTTCCCCCTTGCTGGCGGTCAGATGAATATCTTTCAAGGCCACTTCAAACGGGCTCAAGGCCGGCCGGTTCAGCCCAGCCACCTCAAAGAGCGGGATCTGCTTCGCCGGCGGCTTGCGCCGCTTTATATCTGTTATCTGCGAACCGACCATTAATTCGGCCAGCTGACGGGTGGTTTTATCCCGCGTGTTCAGCTCAGCCACTTTTTTGCCGCCCCGCAAAATGGTTGCCCGGCTGGTCAGCTGCTTTATCTCATCCAGCTTGTGCGAGATGAACAGCACGGCACAGCCCTGATCGGCCAGCCGCCGCAAGACGGCAAACAGCTGTTCGGTCTCCTGCGGGGTCAGCACCGAGGTCGGCTCATCCATAATCAGCAAGGCCGGGTTTTGCAGCAGGCAGCGCATAATCTCCACGCGCTGACGCTGACCGACAGACAGGTCAGCGATAATCTGATCAGCTTTCAGCGGGATACCATAATCAGCAGATTTGCTGGCGATTTCGGCTGCCAGATCCTCAGATTGATACTCTGCTGGCAGTGCCAGGCGGATATTCTCAGCAACGCTCAACGCCTCAAACAGAGAGAAATGCTGAAAAACCATGCCGATGCCGGTGGCCCGCGCCTGTTGCGGGTTGCTGAGCTGGATTTTTTCGCCCTGCCATTCAAAATGCCCGCTATCGGGTTGCAGCAGCCCGTAAACCATTTTGACAAAGGTGGATTTGCCAGCCCCGTTCTCGCCCAGCAAAGCGTGCAACTCGCCTGGATAAATGGTAAAATTAATCGCCTGATTCGCGACAAAATCACCGAAGGATTTACTGACCTGCAGCGCGGATAAAAGCGGTGTTTTTCCCGTATTTTTCGCCGATTTTGGTTGTGCCATTCAGCGCCATCCTGTCCCCGGATTAACCACCGGGGATTGAGCCTAGCCAGCTTGTCGGCTTTCGTCCAGCCTTAAACGAATTGCCAGCGCATCGGGCCAAAAAAGCGGCTAACAATATGGCAAATCCGGTCGTTTCCTGAGATATGGATATGGCTGAAAAAATGCAGATTTTAGGAGGCGGGCATCAGCCGCGCCGCCCGCTATCGCACCCGCTATCTGAGGCTGCCGACTCCGACAACGAGATAACAGACCTGCTGGAGCCGGATTTCTGGCCGTTGCGCGCCGCCAATGTCGGCCCGCATTTCACCACTGAGGTTTGGCTGAAAACCTATCGGCTTGATCCCCTTGAAATAGCTGATTTTTGAAATTCTCTGCCTATCTGCTGGGCAGCTTTCTTGCCGCTGCCTGAATTTTCCCTTTCCACTTACCCCTGCTTTGCTGGTAAAATATCTGCGAGTAATAGGATGTGGATGGTGAGCAGGAAGGCAGATGATGAACAGAGCTGGCAGGCTGGAAGACAGGCGTTTTGTTACTGGCCAGGGGCACTATACAGCTGACCTGTTTCCAAGAGACGGTCTGATCGCGGTTTTTGTGCGCAGCCCGGTCGCCAGCGGGCAGCTGACCGGCATTGACAGCCTGGCCGCCAAGGCAGCCGATGGCGTGCATCTGGTTCTGACCGGCGCAGATTTGGCCGCAGCCGGACTGTCTGAAATGGTCTGGACAGGCGAGGTTGTGCGTCAGGATGGCGGGCCTGTCTCGCGCTCTCCGCGCCCGATTCTGAATCATAAAGAACTCCGCCATCTGGGCGAGCCGCTGGTGATGATAGTGGCGGACAGCCAGCAACAGGCTCTGGATGCGGCTGAGATGGTGCAGCTGGATATAGAGGAATTGCCGCCTGTTCATGCGCATGATCGCGGCGCGCCGGGGCGCACTGTCTGGCCTGATTTGGCTGATAATCTGGCCTCCGCCCACCGGCTGGGAGACGCTGACAAGGTGCAGGAGCTGCTGGAAAATTCGGTTGTAACTGCCAGCGTTGATATTGATATCAGCCGCGTTCTGGCCAATACGATAGAGATGCGCGCCAGCTCTGCCCATTTTGATGATACCGGCAGGCTGGTTCTGTCAACTGCCACCCAGAGCCCGTTTGGCCTGCGTAATGAGCTGGCTGAATTATTGCGGCTGGAAACAGATCAGCTGCAGGTTCTTACAGAAGATGTTGGCGGCTCTTTCGGGCTGAAAGGCGGGTTGTTCAGAGAGGATGTGCTGGTCTGTCTGGCAGCGCGTCAGCTGGGCCGTCCGGTCAGCTGGACTGCCGGACGCACCGAATCCTTCATTGCAGATGATCAGGGGCGCGGCGTTACCGGAACCGCCCGGCTGGGGCTGGACCGGGCCGGGCGTTTTACCGGCCTTGCAGTAGAGTTGTCTGCTGATATCGGGGCCTATCTCTCGCGGCGCACAAAAGGGATGTTGAGCAATCTGGGCGGCATCGCCGGGCCTTATGTTTTTGGCGGCATTTCAGCCGCGCTGGATTTTGTCTATTCCAACAGCGTGCCAACCAGCCCCTATCGCGGCTTTGGCAGGCCGGAAGCCACCTATATTATTGAGGCAGTCATCGACAGGCTGGCAGCGGCGGCGGGCGTCGATCCGGCTGAGCTGCGGCGGCAGAATCTGGTGCAACCTGACCAGATGCCCTACCAGACCCAGCTGACTTTCCTCTATGATTGCGGGGATTTTCCAACCGTCATGGACAAGGCCCTGCAACTCGCCGATTATGCAGGATTTGCAGCGCGGCGGGCCACCTCAGAACAGGCTGGCAAGCTGCGCGGCATCGGTATATCCATGCCGGTTGAAAATGCCGGCGGGCCGTTCAAGAAAGTCTTGAAAGATGTGGCGCGCCTGACCTTGCGCCCGGATGGGCATCTGGTGGTTGCACCGGGTGCGATGAGCGTCGGCCAGGGCCATGAAACAACCTTCAGCCGAATGGCTGCGGAGCGACTGGGGCTGAAACTGGATAAGATTATCTATGCCCAGGGCGATACCGATCTGCTCCCCTCCGGGCGCGGCAATGGCGGCTCAGCCTCAACCGTGGTTGCCGGCTCTGCTCTGGCGTTGGGGCTGGATCAGATGCTTGGTGAGGGGCGGGCCATCGCAGCCGGTATTCTGGATTGCCGGACTGAGGATATCCTCTTTGCTGATGGCCGCTTTTCTGCCAAGGGCGCAGACCGACAGCTGGACTGGTCAGATATTGCCCAGCACAGCAATGCCGGGGACGGGCTATCCATTTTGTCAGAATTCCTGCCGGATCAGCCGACCTATCCGAATGGCTGCCATCTGTGCGAGATAGAAATAGACCCGGCAACCGGCCGGGTGACGGTGCTGGATTATGCCGCCATAGAGGATGTTGGCACGGTGCTGAACCCGCAGCTGGTGCATGGCCAGATGCAGGGCGGCATTGCCCAGGGCATTGGCCAGGCGTTAGGCGAGGTGGTTATCTATGATGAGAATGGCCAGATGGTGAACGGCTCTTTCATGGATTACCGGATGCCGCTGGCTGATGATTTGCCCTTTTTCCGGCTGGCCACCCATGCGGTGCCGACCCGCATCAACCCGCTGGGCGCAAAAGGGGTGGGTGAGGCCGGCACGGTTGGCGCGCTGGCGGCCTGCCTGAACGCGGTGAATAATGCGCTGCGCTCTGCCGGGGCTGCTGAGGTTGAGATGCCGGCCAGCTCAGAAAAAGTCTGGCAGGCCCTGCAAGCGGCAAAAAAATAATCCGGGAAATCAGGCTCGCCTGTCGATAGCTATTGACCGATTTTAGGAATAGGCGCAAGGAAATTGAGGGTGTTTGCTTGCTTGTTTGGCAAGGCAGTGCCTTATTCCGGCAAAGACAGCCATCAGGGCTGAAACCAAGGAGGGTTTGCCATGCAGCCGACCAAGCCAGCACCTGTCGCCGGGGCCGGTCTGGCCTTGCTGGGATACGGGCTATTTTCCACCCATGATCTGCTGGTGAAATATCTGGGCGGGTTTTACGCGCCGGTGCAGATTTTGTTTTTCTCGGTGCTGCTCGGCTTTCCGCTGGTGGCCCTGTTTCTGATACGCAATCCCCGCACCGGCAGCCTATGGCCGCATCACCCGTTCTGGATGCTGCTGCGCGTCTTGACCAGCTCGCTGGTAGGGGTTTGTGCTTTTTATGCCTTTTCTGTGCTGCCGCTGGCGCAGACCTATGCGCTGTTATTTTCCACCCCGCTTTTGATCACCCTTCTGTCGATACCTTTATTGGGCGAAAAGGTGGGCATCCGCCGGATGCTGGCGGTGCTGGCCGGTTTTGCCGGGGTGCTGATTGTCTTGCAGCCCGGGACAACCGCTTTTCACAGCGGCCATCTGGCCGGGCTGGCCGGGGCGTTTGGCGGGGCACTGGCAGCTGTTATCATGCGCAAGATCGGCCAGCGCGAGAAAACCGCGGTGATGCTGCTCTATCCAATGCTGGGCAATTTTCTGGTGATGGGGGCCTGTTTGCCCTTTTTCTACAAGCCGATGCCGTTGTTGCATCTGGGGGCAGCCAGCCTGATCGCCCTGCTTGGCTTTGCCGCGATGATCTGCATGGTCTCTGCCTTTAAGCGCGCCGAGGCGGTGATGGTGGCCCCGATGCAATATTCCCAGATATTATGGGCCGGGTTTTACGGCTATATCCTGTTTGGCGAGCAGCTGGACACCACAACGCTGGCCGGGGCGGCTGTGATCATTGCCAGCGGGCTCTATATTGTGCAGCGGGAATGGCAGAAGAAACGCACCCTGAAGCCGGTGCTCTCCAATATCACCTTGCGGCCGGATACCGGTCTGCGCCCGCGGCTCGGTCTGCTGACCCTGTTCCGGCAGCGGCCGGGTGAGCCAAAACAATAGGTAAAATTCAACAACTATTGACAAAAGCGATGAATACGCCTCAGATTAAAGCCCATGAAGAAATCTGAGCGCACCCGCCAGCTGCTGCTGGATACAGCTGGCCGCCATTTCCAGCACGCCGGCTATTCGGCCAGTGCGTTGCGGGATATCGCCGGAGAGGCCGGTGTTGATGTCGCGCTGATCGCCCATTATTTCGGCAGCAAGCCGGGCCTGTTCACAGCTGTTTTTGATGCGCTGCTGGAATGGCATGAGGCGGTGATTGTCAGCCATCCTGACCCGCTCTCCGTGCTGATCGCTGAATTCAGCCAGCCTGCGACAGCGGACGGGCCGCCTCGGCTGGGGCTGATGCTGCTTGCCAATGCACGCGATCCGGAGGTGGGCGCAGAGCTGCGCTCCGGCTTTGCAGCGCGGGTGAGCGAGCCGCTGATAGGCCGCTTGAGTGGCACGGTAACCGCGCAGGGGGTGGCCCTTATTTTTGCTGTTTTTTTGGGGTTGGTGCAAGCCCGAGACGGGCTGGGCATGGCGGATTTGACTGGCCTTTCCGAAGACCGGCAGGCAGATTTGCTGAACCAGCTGATCGGGGCTATAGCTGATTTGCCGGAAATCGGCCCAGCCGATAAAGCAGCACAAGGGGAGGCCAGCGGCCTGCCTGCCGGATTACAGAATTGAGACTTGCAGAAAAGCTGGATAAGGCGAAAAATCATCAAACAGGGATCAGAACAGGATTGAAAGGCAAGGGAGCACAGCATGGCACAGACCGGACAAGACGGGCAGACCGAGCAGCATTTTTTCAAGGACCCGGTGCAGGACAGGCTGATGGCGGTTTGCATGACACTGGCCAATGAATTATGGGTAACCCGCAGCCGTTTGATGACACTGGAAACCCTGCTGGCAGAGAAACAGCTGGTCAGCCCGGATGAGCTGGCGACAGCTGGGCCAAGCACAGATCAGCAAGCCGCGCTGGATAATTTTGCCGATGCGCTGATCGCGGCGCTGAATGATCGCCAGGCATCCCGCGGGGCCGAGGCGGATATTCTGAAAAAATTTTCCTGAACAGGAAACCAGCAAGGATTAGGGAGGGCATCATGCAGGAACAGGATTTTTTAGCCGGACAGGCTTTTTTGCTGGCGATGAAGAAAAGATGGACAACCGGGCTCTATTCCCAGCTACAGGAAAAGTGCCATCTACAGGCGGCCCACAACGGCCAGCCTCTCCAGCTTGCTGACATACGCACATTTTTGGAACCGGACCCGGATTACCAGATTTTTGCTTGGCTGGAGCGGCATTTGCAGAAAATGAAATATAGCGGCCCCTATGGTCTGGCCCCCTATCACCGCGAGCGGACAGAACAGTTGAGCGCGCAGCTAACAGCTGAAGGGGCAGCCGAGAGGCTGGAACTGGCGGATGATTTTGAGCAGCCCGCCTATTATCAGGCGGTTGATATTCATCAACAGCCGGGCGGTGTCTGGTCGGAGGCTGTTTCCGGTCTCATCTATGAGCGGGGCGCGCGCACCACCACCCCGATGCTGGGCCAGGAACATCGCGATTTGCATGACCGGTTTGCTGAGCTGGTGCTGGAAAATGTGGGGCAGCTGCCGCAGAGGGCTGCTATTCTCGATTTGGGATGCGGCTTTGGCAAATCTACCCGGCCCTTTTGGGAACTGGCCCCGGAGGCCATCATTACCGGCGTGGATTTGGCGGCCCCCTGCCTGCAGCTGGCGGCGGCTGAGGCGGCCCGCGCCGGGCGGCAGAATATCCTGTTCCGGCAAGCGGATGCCCGTGATACCGGCTGCGCGCCCGAAAGCCAGGATTTGGTAACCTCAACCATGCTGCTGCATGAAATGCCGGGAACTGGCTTGCGGGCCATGCTGGCTGAGAGCTTTCAGCTGCTGAAGCCGGGCGGCTGGGCGGTGCATCTGGATTTCTGGCTGCTGCGCGATGCGTTTGACCGGTTTATCTTTGAAGGCCACAGCCAGCGCAATAATGAGCCCTTCATGCGCGCTTTGTTTGATATGGATGTCAAGGCTGAGGCCGAGGCGGTGGGATTCGAAGCTGTTGAGCTGACCGCTTTTGCCGAAGACAGCAATATCGATCCTGAAAGCTGGCCTTTTTGGCGGTTTCCCTGGACGGTTTTTGCGATGCAAAAGCCAGCCTGAGATCAGAGATTGTCCGGCTGAAAAACCAGCACTGCAATATTTAGCCCAGCGCAGCGCTGATAGCGGGTCTGGCTGGCGATGCGGCGGATCAGGAGCAGGCCAAAACCGCCTGCACTGCCTGGCAGCGGGGTTGGCCAGCTGGCCGGATCGCAGGCCGGGTTGCTATCCCAGCTGGTGAGCCAGAGCCGGGTCGTCTGTCTGCTCTTGTGCTGTTTAAGCCGAAATCCGAAACAGCTTTCCGGCGACCCGCCAGCCGCCCCGTGGCGGATAATATTTTGCCAGACCTCTCCGGCGGCCAGCAGGATCAGCCCCTTTTGGTGCTGACCAAGACAACCGGGCAGCTGCGCCAGCAAGGCCGCCCGCGCCGGGGCCAGAGAGGCAGGCTGACAGGCAAAGACCGGATAGGCTGGCATGGCTCACTCCGCAGCGCCGCTGACAATCAGCAAGCTGGCATCATCATGGGTAGCCAGATCAGCTGCCTCAAGCCGCCGGTGAATCCGCTCTGCCTGGCTGGCGGCTGACAGGCCCACCCCCTCAGCCAGCCAGAGAGCCAGCTGGTCCACCCCCAGCTCGGCCCCCTGCCCAGCCTCGAACCGAGCCTCTGTTATGCCGTCGCTGAAGGCGAACAGGCTGGCCCGGCCGAGCGTGAGGGTTTCCATCTGCGGGGTAAAACCTGCCCCGCTGACCACCCCCAGCGGGGGGCAGCTGGCGGCAATATCCCGGCGCGCGCCGGACGGGTCCAGCAGCAACAGCGGCAAATGCCCGCAATTCACCAGCTGCAGCTCTTGGCCGGCCGGGTCAATCTGGCCACAGACAAAGCTGGCAAAACGGCTCTGATTTTCCGCTTTGCACATCGCCTCATTCAGCTGAAGGGCAAGGCGTTGCGGGGCCAGCAAGCGGCCAGCCAGCCAGTCAAACAGCCCCAGCAAACGGGCCATCAGCAAGGCCGCCCCCATCCCCTT
>JADHLK010000056.1 GCA_016780695.1 Alphaproteobacteria bacterium
CGGGATTCTGGCCTCTGCCTTTACGCTGATCGCTGTTTTTGTCGGTATTTTTGCAGGCGGGTTAATGGCTGCCGCCGGTCCCAGACGGGTGATGCTGACAGCTATCATTCTGGCCGTTATCGGCTCGCTTGTCTCGCTGGCCGGCTCCAGCTTTGCCACGCTGTTGGCCGGCCGCACACTGGAGGGGCTCAGCCTGATTTCCATAGCTGTTGCAGGTCCGACCTTGTTGATTCAGCATACCCACAGCGACAATCGCGGCTGGGTGATGGGTATCTGGGGCGGCTTTATGCCGCTGGGTAATTTTCTGGGGGTGATGGCCGGCCCGTTGCTGCTGGGCAATTTTGACTGGCAGGGGGTCTGGATTTCCAGCACATTATTTGCCGGTCTTGTCGGGCTTTTGGCCTTTTGGATGATACCGCCGGACGCTACTCCGGCGCGGCTGCGCTTTGATTACCAATCTATTGGCGCGGCGCTGCGCCTGCCAGTGCTGGTGGGTATCGGCATTTGCTTTGGCTGCCATTCGCTGATTTTTCAGGTGGTGCTGCAATTCACCCCGCTCTTTGTCCAGCAGCAGGGCGGCAGCCTGTTATTAGGTGCGCTGCTTATCTCTGCCTTTTGCCTGATTAATTTCTTTGGCAATAGCGAGTCAGGGCGCATGATTCAGCGTGGATATAAGCCTATCAACCTGATTTTATTCACCTTTTTAACTATTCCAGTTTATATTGTGATGATTTTCCTGCCCAATAGCCCGCCCTGGCTGATGATGCTGGGGCTTTTGGGTCTGGCGATTCACACCGGGCTGACCCCGCCCAGCTTTTTCTATCTGGTTGGCCAGATCATCCGCCAGCCCAGCCAGACCCCGGTTTTTATGGCCTATATGATGCAGATTCAGGGGCTGGGGATGCTGATCGGGCCAGCCACGCTAGGCTGGAGCGTGGACAGGCTGGGTGGCTGGGAAGGTGGTTTTTTTGTGCTGGGAATTCCCTGCCTGCTTGCTTCAGCCATCATTTACGGGCCGGTGCGCCTCTGGTTTATCCGGTTGCGGGCAAAAGCTTCCTGAAACAGCCGGAATTGGGTTAAAAAACCATGCCCACAAAATAGAATTTTCAGGCCAGATGATTGATATTGCCGAAATAGCTGCCCTAGAATGGGACAAATCTGGAAGCCTTTTTTTTGAGAAAGCCCCCTGATGTCTGCGATGCTCGATGATATTTTATTTTGCATGACCCCGGTTGGCCGGGCCGAACAGTTAGACGGCTTTGACCGAGATGAGGCGGCGGCCTTGCTGGAACATTATTTTCAGTTCATCGAAGCTGAAATCGCCCCTTTGAACGGCCCCGGCGATGCGATGGGCGCGCGTCTTGAAAATGGCCGGGTGATTGTGCCGGATGGGTTTTGCCCGGCCTATCAGCAGTTTGCCGAACAGGGCTGGATGGCCCTTGGTCTGCCCGAAGCCTGGGGCGGCCAACCAATGCCAACCCCGCTGCTGGCGGGTTTCGCGGAAATTCTGTCCGGGGCCAACCACGCCTTTCAGATGATTGTCGGGCTGGTGCCCGGAGCAGCCCATATCCTGGATGTCTGGGGCGGGGATGAACAAAAACAGGCCTGGCTGGAAAAGCTGGCCAGCGGGGAATGGCTGGCGACGATGAATCTGACCGAGCCGCAAGCTGGTTCAGACTTGGCCCGTATTCGCACACAAGCCAGCCCATCAGCGGAGCCGATAGAAGCCAGCCCGGCTCTCGATTGGGAGATCAGCGGACAGAAAATCTTTATCTCCGGCGGCGATCAAAATATGAGCAGCGGCATCTTGCACATGGTTCTGGCGCGCACCGGCACAGCTGAAGACGGGGTGCGCGGGCTGAGCCTGTTTGCCGTTCCCTCTCTCCTGCCTGATGGCAGCCGCAACAGCGTGTCAGCCACACGGCTGGAAGAAAAAATGGGTATTCACGCCTCCCCCACTTGCGAGATGCTGTTTGAGCGGGCAAAAGCCAGCCTCATCGGCCAGCCCGGAGAGGGGCTGAAGCTGATGTTTGTGTTAATGAACCATGCCAGGCTGGATGTCGGCTTGCAGGGGGTTGCCCATGCCGCGCGCAGCCATCTGCTGGCTGCTGCCTATGCGGCTGAGCGGGTGCAGGGTCGCCTGCCAGAGGGCGGCGATGCCTGTCTGGCTGACCATCCAGATATTCAGCGTATGCTGGGTGAGATGCAGATTCTGATGCTTGGCGCGCGGGCCTTATGCCAGACCGCTGCCAGCCTGATGGAGGCTGGCGGGGAAGATACGCAAACGCTGCTGCCGATGCTGACCTCGCTGGCCAAAGTATGCGGATCAGAAGCCGGTATTGAGGCTGCTGATCTGGGTGTTCAGATTTTGGGCGGCTATGGCTATTTGCGGGAATATCAGCTGGAACAGCATTACCGCGATGCTCGTATCACCTCTATCTATGAGGGGGCAAACGGCATCCATGCCCGCACGCTGGCCTTGCGGTTGAACCGGATGGATAACGCGCCAGCAGATTTTGCCAGCTTTCTGGCCAGCCTGTCCGAAAACCCGCCATCCCAGCTGATCCAGCACTGGCAGCAGATGAGCGAGAAGCTGGCCAAAGCAGAGGAAACAAAGATCGCCGAGCTGGCCGATGGATTTACCAAAGCGACCAGCCAGATTATCATGCTTTGCCTGTGGCAGCGCATGGCCGAGCAGGCCGCAGCCCATCCAGAGCCGGACCGTATCCGCCAGCTGGCTGACCGGGTGGCCAGCACCCTGCCCTATCAGCTGCAAGCCAGCCTTGCTATTCTGGATGCCCAGCTGGCCTAGCTGGCCTGTTCAGAAGGCAGAATATCTGCCTCCCCCTGATAGAGTTTTTCTGCTTCCTCAGGCCGGTTGGCGATCACCGCGCGCTGATTGACTGAGCCCTTATCGGTCAGCTCACCCTTATCCAGAGAGGGTGGGGTCCGCAGCAGATTGAGGGCGACCACCCGATTGGAGGAGCCTGAAGCGGCTTTTCCATGCCGGGCCAGCAGCTCTGCCAGCCTGTCCTGCAAACCCTGATGATCAGCTGCCTCAGCCAGGCTGGCCCCGGCCAGCTGCGGGAATTGGGCGGCTACCTCCTGCAAGCTGAGCAGGCCGAGCGCCCCCAGATAAGGCTTGTTCTCGCCGACAATCACCACATCCTGCAACAAGCCGCCAAACTGGTTGACCAGCTGCGCCCGCAACGCGCCGACCGCAACCCAGGTGCCGGTTTGCAGCTTGAAATTCTCCGCCACCCGCCCGTCAAAATAAAACCCAACTGTCAGATCATCCGGGTCAACAGGCCGCAGCGCATCGCCCATCTTATAGAAGCCCTCTTCATCAAAACTGTCTTTGGTCGCCGCCTCCGCCAGCCAATAGCCGGGGGTAATGGACGGGCCCTTCAGCCGCGCCTCCAGCTTGCCCTGATTGGGAACCAGCTTCAGTTCCAGCCCGCGCACCGGCACCCCAATATTACCTGAGGCCTCAGACCCGGTCGTACACATCAGCGCAAAAGGGGCTGTTTCCGTGCTGCCAAGACCAGAGGCCAGCAGCACATCATGGCCGGTTGTGCGGCGGGCAATTTCCTGTAACCTGTCCCAGACAGGCTGCGGCATGGCCGCCCCGGCATACATCATGATCTTCATATTACTGAGCATGGACTGGCACAGATCCGCGTCTTTTTCCATTGCCTCAACCAGCATTTCCCAGCCAACCGGCACATTGAAATAATAATGCGGAGAAATATCCTTCAGATTGGCAATGGTCTCGCCGATTTTTGCGCCGCTTGGCTTGCCGTCATCAATATAAAAAGACCCGCCATTAAACAGCACCATATTGAAAACCTTATTGCCAGCCGCTGTGTGATGCCAAGGGCACCAATCCAGCACAATAGGCGGCTGCTGTTGCAAAAAAGTGAAACATTCGCGGATCATCTGCTGGTTAGAGACCATCATCTCTTGCGTGATAATCACCGCCTTGGGGCTGCCGGTTGACCCGGAAGTGAACATGAATTTGCCAATCGATTCCGCACGCAGCCGGTCGATGGAGGCCGCTATTGCCGCGCGGGCTTCGGTCTCCAGCGGCGAGGCCAGCCAATCTGCCAGAGCCTCCGCCTCCAGCCCCTCTGCCTCCGGCTCTCTGGCCAGAATAAGCGGCGGCGATGCGCCAGCCTCAGCCACTGCCTCCAGAACCGCCTGAACCGCCGCGGCAAACGGGGCCAGCTGGTCACAATAGACAACCCCCGGTTTCAACAGCCCAGCCAGATCCCGCAGCTTGCCATGATCGTCTGACAAGAGCGAATAGCCCGGCGAGACAGCCGCACCCGGCACAGCGGCCACCTGGCTGGCCAGCATCACCAGCGCGTGATCAATCGAATTGCCGGAGAGGATCATCACCGGCCTGTCTGGCCCCAGCTGCTGGCCATTTTTTTCCCAGCCCAGAAACTGATGCGCAATGCGACTTGCTTGCTTAAAAGCCTCGCCATAGCTCAACCGCACCCAGTCTGCCCCCGGGTGCGGGCGCTCTGCCAGCCAGACCCGGTCCGGGGCCGTCTCTGCCCAATGGCGCAGGCAGGCCGGCATATTGGGCAAATGGCTGGCCAGCGCAGATGTCTCGCGCATATAGATGGTGCCATCCGGGCGTGTCTCAATATCGAATTCTGGTTGCCAGAAATCATGTGTCATTATCGTTTTTCCCGCAGCAAATTAACATCGCACTATCCTTGACATTGCCTTCTCGGCCAGTCTTTCTATTGTTAAACCAGACAAGTTGGAAACTCAAAGGCTGAAAATGATCGATCTGAGCCAGATAAAAGCAATAGATATTCACACCCATGCAGAAGAACCTTGTGGCACGCACGGGGATGATGGCTATGATGATTTTCTGGCTGGCATGGCTAAATATTTCAAGGCAGATTACACGCATCCGCCAACCATAGAAGAAACAGCTGACTATTTCCGCTCCCGTCAGATTGCCTGTGTTATCTTTGGCGTTGATTCTGAGCGTGAGACTGGCTTTCGCCGCTATTCCAATTTTGAAATAGCCGAAGCAGCCCATAAAAACAGTGATATTATGATCCCCTTTGCCTCTATCGACCCGGCGAAGGGCAAAACCGGGGCCAGAGAAGCGCGCAGCCTGATCACTGATTACGGCGTGCAGGGCTTCAAATTCCATCCGACTGTTCAAGGTTTCTGGCCCGGCGACAAAATGGCATGGCCTCTTTATGAGGTGATTGCCGAACATAAATCCATTGCCCTGTTCCATACGGGCCAGACGGGTGTCGGGGCTGGCATGCCGGGCGGCATGGGGCTGAAGCTGAAATATTCAAATCCGATGGCTATTGATGAGGTGGCTGCTGACTATCCCGATATGCGGATCGTGCTGGCCCACCCATCCTTTCCCTGGCAAGAGGAAGCTCTGGCTGTGGCAACCCACAAGCCGAATGTCTGGATAGATTTATCTGGCTGGTCACCAAAATATTTTCCGCCGATTCTGGTGCAATATATGAACACGCTGCTCAAGCATAAGATGCTGTTCGGCTCAGACTGGCCGGCCATTTCGCCGGATCGCTGGCTGGCTGATTTTGACAAGCTGGAGATCCGCGACGGGGTGCGGGAGATGATCCTGAAGGATAATGCCGCCAAATTGCTGGGGCTGGCCTAGCGCGGGGCCATCCTGATTGCCCCATCCAGCCGGATCACCTCACCATTCAGCATATCATTCACTATAATATGTTCTACCAGCTGGGCAAATTCTATCGGCTCGCCAAGGCGTGAGGGGTGCGGAACCTGCTGGCCGAGAGATTGCTGCACCTCTTCAGGCAGGCCATCCAGCAGCGGCGTGCGGAAAATTCCCGGGGCAATGGTCATCACCCGTATCCCCTTATCCGCCAGATCGCGGGCCATCGGCAAGGTCATTGCGGCGATGCCGCCTTTTGAAGCTGCATAGGCCACCTGGCCAATCTGCCCGTCATAGGCTGCCACAGAGGCGGTATGAACAATTACCCCGCGCCCGCCAGCTTCTGTAACCGGCTCCAGCTCGGCCATCGCTGCCGCGCTGTTTGAGGCCACCAGAAAACTGCCGATAAGATTAATCGCAATCGTGCGGGCAAAGGCTTCTGGATCATGCGGCTGGCCGCGCGATACGGTTTTGGCCGCCCCGCCAACCCCGGCACAATTCACCAAAATTCGTTCCACCCCGCAGGCTTGTCTGGCAGCCGCCAGAGCCGTGCTGACTGATGCGGCATCGCTGATATCAACTGGCTGAAAATCCGCGCCCAGCTCGGCTGCGGCGGCCCGGCCCTTTTCCGCATCACGATCGAGCAGGCAGATTTTTGCCCCGGCAGCTTGCAGCTGGCGCGCACTGGCGAGGCCCAGCCCAGAGGCACCGCCGGTCACAAAAGCCGTGCAGTTTGCATCTATTTGCATTTGATTTATTCCCTTTTTGATTAGTCTTTTGGCCGATCATCGATCAACCGGACGGCCTTGCCCATTGATCTGTCCAGCGTATCGGGCGGGCAAACATCCACCTCTATGGTGACCCCGACCATTTCCTTGACCCGGCCTTGCAAGCGAGCAGCCACCGCCGCGCCAGCCTCTGTATTAAAAGCCTCCCGGCTCTCCACCCGCAAGGTCAGCGCATCCAGCGCGCCCTGCCTGGAAAGCCGCAGTTGATAATGGGCCGACAGGCTGTCCTCAGCCAGCAGCTGTTCTTCTATCTGGGTAGGGAAAACATTTACCCCCCGCAGGATGATCATATCATCATTGCGGCCGGTTATCTTTTCCATGCGGCGCACCGCCCGTGCCGTGCCCGGCAACAGGCGGGTCAGATCGCGCGTGCGATAGCGGATAATCGGCATAGCCTGCTTGGTCAGCGAGGTAAAGACCAGCTCGCCCTTCTCGCCCTCTGGCAAGACCTCTCCAGAAACCGGATCGATAATCTCCGGGTAATAGTGATCTTCCCAGATATGCAGCCCATCCTTGGTTTCCACACATTCATTGGCCACTCCCGGCCCCATCACTTCGGACAGGCCGTAAATATCGACAGCATGGATATTGAAGGTGCTTTCCAGCTCCGCGCGGATAGCCTCTGACCAGGGTTCTGCGCCGAATATGCCAATTTCCAGAGGGCACTCTTTTGGATCAATGCCCTGCTTGCGGAACTCATCTGCCATGGCCAGCATATAAGAAGGGGTGACCATGATAGCGCGCGGCTTGAAATCCATGATCAGCTGCACTTGCTTGGCGGTCTGCCCGCCAGACATGGGGATCACCGTGCAGCCCAGCTTTTCTGCTCCGTAATGCGCGCCCAGCCCGCCGGTGAACAGCCCATAGCCATAGGCAACATGGACCATATCCCCCGGCCGCACCCCAGAGGCCAGCATGGAACGGGCAACAGATTCAGCCCAAATATCTATATCTTCCTTGGTATAGCCAACCACTGTCGGCTTGCCGGTCGTGCCGCTGGAAGCATGGATACGCACCACCTCAGACATATCAGTTGCGATCATCCCAAACGGGTAATTATCGCGCAAATCCGCTTTTTGGGTAAAGGGCAGCCGAGCCAGATCGCTGAGCGTTTTAATGTCTTCTGGCTTAATTCCGGCCTGGTCAAACTGCTTTTTGTAAAACGCCACATTGGCATAGGCGTGATGCAGGGTTTTCTGCAAACGTTCCAGCTGCAAGGCCTGCAATTCGGCGGGCCGGGCCAGCTCAACCGGATGCACAAGCTCGGCCTCTGGTGACAGGCTATGTTCAAGATAGCCCTCAGCGCGCGAAAATCTGCGATCAGTGGTAAAAATCTGTGCCATATTACCCTCTTAATTCCCTATCCTGCCTGACTGTCTCCGGAGCTGACAACCTGCCCGTTCAGCTGGCGGGAATGCCCCCGAAAGGCGGCCAGCAACGCCCCGTCAGACAGGCGCGTTACCTCAATATCATAAAGGCCGCTGCGGCTGGTTCCACCGACTCGCCTGGCCTTGGCTGAGAGCCTGTCGCCCTTGCGCCCCGGGGCGAGAAAGCTGATCTGGCAAAATTGGGCCACCGCTATCTGATTGGCAGAATTACAAGCCACCGCAAAGGCGGTATCCGCCAGCGTAAAAAATACCCCGCCATGGCAAATATCATGGTTATTGATGTGGTTGTCCCCGACGCTCAGCTGCAATTCACAATAATCCGGCCCGGCCTTGATCAGCTCAGAGCCAAGCAGAGCTGAAAACCGATCTCCGGCCATCATGGTTTGAGCGACCTGTTCGGCCATTTTTTCGGCACCGCTTTCTGGCATTCCCGTCACCTCTCTAATCCCCCCGGAAGGTTGGTTTGCGGCGTTCGAAAAAGGCCGCCACCCCCTCAGCATAATCATGCGACCGGCCAGCCTGTCCCTGGGCTTTTGCCTCTGCTTCGAGATGCGCGTCAAAATCCCGGTGTGCCGCCTCTTGGATCAGCTGTTTGGTCAGC
Organism: Alphaproteobacteria bacterium; assembly: GCA_016780695.1. Classification (GTDB taxonomy): domain Bacteria; phylum Pseudomonadota; class Alphaproteobacteria; order Puniceispirillales; family Puniceispirillaceae; genus JADHLK01. Next base: position 8,461 of record JADHLK010000056.1, read on the forward strand.
GCCAATCCGGCCGTTGGCCCGCTGGCAAAATCAGCCGCCATTCCGGCCGCCGTCTCATAAAGGGCCTGGTCTTCTGCCAGCTGCCATATCAGCCCCCATTGATAAGCCTGTTCTGCGCTTATCGGCGTGCCGGTCAGGGCGAACCCCTTGGCCCGCGCCTCCCCTATCAGGCGCGAGAGCAGCCAGCTGGACCCGGCATCCGGTATCAGCCCGATTTTGGCAAAACTCATCACAAATTTCGCAGAACGGGCCGCTATCACAATATCACAATGCAGCGCCAGCGCCGCCCCG
>JADHLK010000057.1 GCA_016780695.1 Alphaproteobacteria bacterium
TATCGAGGATTGCATGAGCGATGCCGTTGTCGAAGCCATTCAGAACGCTGCCCAGACCGGGCGGATTGGGGATGGCAAGATTTTCATCTCTACCATTGACGAGGCAATCAGAATTCGCACCGGCGAGCGCGGGGCAGAAGCCATCTAAACGGCCGCAAACAGCTACTGGTTCCGGGTAAAACGCCCATGGTGAACCAGCTGAACCCAAACTGACAAGAAAGGATAGGCACCCATGTCAGAAGTAAAGAAAATTCTCGATATGATTAAGGAGCATGATGTTGCTTATGTTGACCTGCGCTTTACGGACCCGCGCGGCAAGATGCAGCATCTGACCCAGCATATTGATACTATTGATGAAGAGTCCTTAAGCGAGGGCTTTATGTTTGACGGCTCCTCCATTGCTGGCTGGAAAGCGATTAATGAATCAGATATGTGCCTGATGCCGGATTTGTATCGGGCCTATATTGATCCGTTCTTTGCCCAGCCGACCCTGGCGCTGTTCTGTGATGTGCTGGAGCCCTCCACCGGAGAGCCTTACAGCCGTGACCCCCGCTCTACCGCCAAGGCCGCGCTGGCCCATATGGCGGGGGCCGGGTTTGCCGATACCGCCTTTTTCGGCCCGGAAGCTGAATTCTTCCTTTTTGAGGATGTGAAAATTGATGTGTCGATGCATCGCGGCGTTTATGAGCTGGATTCTGTGGAAGGCCCCTATAATTCCAACCGTGCCTATGAAGAGGGCAATATGGGCCATCGCCCGGGTGTCAAGGGCGGCTATTTTCCGGTGCCGCCAGTTGATTCCGGCCAGGATATCCGCTCTGAGATGACCTCTGTCATGGCCGATATGGGTGTGCCGGTTGAAAAGCATCACCATGAGGTGGCCCCGTCCCAGCATGAGCTGGGCATGATGTTCGGCACGCTGATTGAGACTGCTGACAATCTGCAGCTCTATAAATATACCGTTCAGCAGGTGGCCCATGCCTATGGTCTGTCGGCGACCTTCATGCCGAAGCCGATTGCTGGCGATAATGGCTCTGGTATGCATGTGCACCAGTCACTCTGGCGCGATGGCAAGCCGCTGTTTGCCGGCAATGGCTATGCAGATTTGTCGGAAAATGCGCTGTTCTATATTGGCGGGATCATCAAGCACGCCAAGGCATTGAACGCCTTTACCAACCCGTCCACCAATAGCTACAAGCGCCTGATCCCGGGCTATGAAGCTCCGGTTCTGCTGGCCTATTCAGCGCGCAACCGCTCTGCTTCTTGCCGGATACCGCATGTATCCAGCCCCAAGGGCAAGCGGGTGGAAGTGCGGTTCCCGGATGCAACAGCGAACCCGTATCTGGCCTTCTCTGCCATGCTGATGGCCGGGCTGGACGGGATCAAGAACAAGCTGCACCCCGGGGATGCGATGGACAAGGATCTCTATGATTTGCCGGCCGAAGAGCTGGCGCAGATCCCGACTGTCTGCGGCTCCCTGCGTGAGGCGCTGGACAGCCTCAATGCTGATCGGGCCTTCCTGACTGAGGGTAATGTCTTCACCGATGATCAAATCGATGCCTATATTGAGCTGAAGATGGAAGAGGTGATTAATCTGGAACACACACCGGCACCGATTGAGTTCCAGATGTATTATTCTTCCTGATCCCTAAATCAGGCAAACGAAATACCGCCCCGGCTGGAAAACAGCCGGGGTTTTTTTTATGGGGGTTATAGAAAGCTGATCAAACTTCAAAACAAGCCCTGATAATCAGGCCAAATCTCTCATCAACCCTAATTATTTGTTTTTTTTAAAATCGCTCAGAACAACTTCATGAGGATGGTGTTTGTTTCCTTCTCTTGCACTAAAGACACTAAAATCAGGGCTGATCTCACTCGCCAAACCAAGCGGCCAGTTGTCTTTTGCTCCGTGATGGGGAGCCTGCAAAGCCAATAATTGGCCAATCCGTTTTTTGGTTAACCGATTCTCCAAAGTGATATAGTTTTCATTTTTTGTTCCATCACTTTTTCTTAAATTGCCATCTCCAGTATACAGAATTGATATCTTCGCAGAATGGCTTTTCCGAAGGAATGAGCAAAAAACACATCCTCCATAAAAACAGCAAAAATTCCTTGCAAATGGTCCATCAAAATAATGATTACTGGGGAATTGATGCCATCCAATCAAGCCTCTTTCTCGCTTCAGTATTGGTCCACCATAAAGAAACAAAGAAATTTCGTTACTTTTTGTTTTACCGAAACACGCCTCATAATCTGTTCTGATCGCCTTCAAAATCTCCTTTCTGCCAATTGCATCATCAACCCTTCTGAATCGATCTATTTTTTCAGAAATTTCTTCGAGAAAGTCTCGACTTATATTTTCAGAAAGTTTTTCATCATTATGAGGGATAAATTCCCAAATAACTCTATTTTCATAAAATACCCAAAAAGGCTTTTGGGTGACGCTAATTTTCTTGCTATCCTCAGCATTAAGTTTCAGATCGTCTAAAAATTCTTCTGGTTTTTTTACAGGGTTGAAATTTAACTTAGCTTTTTTAGAATCCGCTTTGCCTTCTGGATCTTTCCCCGGGTGCTCGTCATCCAATAATTCATCTGGGTCAATTGGCAGAACAAATACAATTTGTTTAATTTTGTCTCTTGCAATTCTGTTGAAAAATGCGACCGGGTTTAAAATGAATTCTGTATATTCAAGACTTATTTCTCCATCTGACTGCACAGCCTGTAAAATACGAATAGGAAGCGCCAAATAAGGAAGAATTATGGTGTCAACCTTGTTTTCCTCAAGAAGTTTTACGACACCGCTAACATGGTCTTTGTCAAAATGGGAAATAGCCAGCAAATCGATTGTGTCGTCCTTAACTTGAAAATTATGAATAGCCGCCTCAACATTTTTTTCTGACATGCTTCCGCAATCATAGTCCCAGTTAAAAATCTCATTTTTCTCACTCAACAAGCGTCCGCTGGCAAACAGGCCTTGCCCGACCGGATGGAATAGATATTCAACTCCAAATTCAGCCATTTTCATCTTCTCCCCTCTTCTGTTCTTTATGCCGCAGACAGAACAGACAGCCCGGTATGATAATACAAAAGGATTATTTTTTTAAAAATAAAGTAACTTTTGATTGTGTATGCCCCCACATATCGTATCTGCTCTTTTCTTGTGCCGCAAAATATGGCAAACAGGAGGAAGGAGCTTTCCCGGTCGCGTGAGCGGAACCCGTTTCATCCAAAGCAGCGAAAAGTTTGTTCACCCATGTCAGATCTGTTCGCAAACAGCGCTTCAGCCGCCGCCTATGATGCCAGCCAGATAGAGGTTCTGGAGGGGCTGGAGCCGGTGCGCCATCGCCCGGGAATGTATATTGGCGGCACGGACGAGCGGGCCTTGCATCATCTGGCGGCGGAAATTCTCGATAATGCGATGGATGAGGTGGTGGCCGGCCATGCCAGCCGCATTGAGGTGCATCTGGAGGCCGCCAACCGGCTGACTATCCGCGATAATGGGCGCGGCATCCCAACCGATCCACATCCCAAATTTCCAAAAAAATCAGCTCTGGAAGTGATTTTGACAACCTTGCACGCAGGCGGCAAATTCTCCGGCAAGGCTTATCAGACTTCGGGCGGGCTGCATGGGGTCGGGGCCTCGGTGGTGAATGCGCTGTCTTCTGATATGCTGGTAGAGGTGGCACGGGGTCGCATCCTTTATGGCCAGCAATTCCAGCGCGGCATACCAACCGCCCCGCTGGCTGAGCTGGGCCCGGCCCCGAACCGGCGCGGCACTTCGGTCAGCTTTACCCCGGATGAGCAGATTTTCGGAGAGGGCTGCCGCTTCAAGCCAGCCATGCTATATGCGATGATCCGCTCCAAGGCCTATCTGTTCGCCGGAGTGGAAATTCGTTGGCATTGTGCGGCTGATTTGCTGGCCGGACAGGACAAGGTGCCGGCTGAGGAAACCTTGTGCTATCCGAACGGGCTGCGCGATTTTCTGTCCTCGGCAACTGAGGGGATGGCGTTGATGACCAGCCAGCCCTTTGCTGACCGGGCTGAGCTGGAAGGGCAGAAATTTGAATGGGCGCTGACCTGGCTGGGACCGGGCGAGGACGGGTTTTTCCGCTCCTATTGCAATATTGTTCCGACCCCGTCCGGCGGCACGCATGAAAATGGCTTTCGCCAGGCCATTACGCGCGGGATGCGGGCCTGGGGAGAGCTGGCTGGCAACAAGCGGGCAGCAGAGCTGACGGCTGAGGATATTCTGGCAGGCAGTGCCGGTATCCTGTCGGTTTTCCTGCGCGAGCCACAATTTCAGGGCCAGACCAAGGACCGGCTGGTTTCAGCAGAGGCAACGCGCCAGACCGAAGCAGCGGTGCGGGATCGCTTTGATCTCTGGCTATCCTCAGAACCGGAGCGGGCCAACTGGCTGCTGGAAGCAGCGATTGAGCGGATGAGCGAGCGCAAGCGCCGCCGCAAGGAAAAGGAAGTCCAGCGCAAGACAGCTACCCGCAAGCTGCGCCTGCCGGGCAAGCTGGCAGATTGCACCAGCACAGACCTTGACCAGACCGAATTATTCCTTGTGGAGGGAGATTCAGCTGGCGGGTCGGCAAAATCAGCCCGCAACCGGGCTACCCAGGCGGTGCTGCCACTGCGTGGCAAAATCCTCAATGTGGCAAGCGCGACGGCTGACAAGCTCTCGCAAAATCAGGAATTGTCTGATTTGATGCTGGCCCTTGGGGTGAAAAAGGGTAAGGATTTCAATCTGGATGATTTGCGCTATGGACGCATCATCATCATGACAGATGCGGATGTGGACGGGGCGCATATCGCCGCGCTTTTGATGACTTTCTTCTATTCTGAGATGCCACAGATGATCGAGGCGGGCCGCCTGTTTCTGGCCCAGCCGCCGCTTTACCGGATGACCCAAGGCAGCCAGACCCTCTATGCCCAGGATGATCTGCACAAGGACCAGCTGCTGGAAAGCGGCTTTTCCAGCCGCGGCAAGGTGGATATATCCCGCTTTAAGGGGCTGGGGGAAATGCCGCCTGCCCAGCTGAAAGAGACCACCATGGATCCGGCGACAAGGCGGCTCTTGCAGGTCGGTCTGCCAGCCCGTGATGCCGAGGGGGCAGATGAACGGCGCGCCGTGGATCAGCTGGTCACCACGCTGATGGGCAAGAAGCCGGAATTGCGCTTTAACTATATCCGGAATCACGCGGCCAGCGTGCTGGCCGAGCTGGACCTCTAGCCGGGTTTGCTGGCCAGATCAGGCCGCTGCCCGGTCCAGCAGGGCCGCCAGTGCCGCCGAAACAGCCTCTGGGGCCTCCATCGAAGACAGATGCCCCACCCCGTCCAGCAGGCGCAATTCGCAATCCGGCAGCAAGCCTGCCATTTCCTGCGACTGCTCCGGCGGGGTCAGACTATCCTCGCGGCCGCACAGAACCAAAGAAGGCATAGCCAGCTGCGGCAAATCCCCCCGCCTGTCCGCCCGCCCCATAATCGCCTCTTGCTGGCTGGTGAAATTTGCCTGTCCGACTGCCTCTGCCATGGCCAGCACGCGGGCGACCAGCTGGTCATCCTGCTGGCCTTGCAGGCTGAGCAAGCGTGGCAAGAGGCGCGGTGTCACCCCCTTGAATTTACCCATTTTTGACAAGGCGATGAGATCCCGGCGCTGTTGTTTTTTAGCCTCTGTATCTGCCTCCGCATTGGTCGAGAGCAAGCCCAGCCCGGCCACCCGCTGCGGGGCCAGCTGCGCCAGGGTGAGCGCAACATAGCCGCCCATTGACAGACCAATAGCTACAAACCGGCCATCAATTTCCTGCAGGACCTTTTCAGCCATTGCCTGAACTGAGCCCATCCCCATCGTATCCACGATATGGATATCAGCACGGCCAGACAGGGCCGCTATCTGATCGCGAAACAAATCAGCCGTGCAGAGCAGACCCGGTGCGAGCACCAGCTGAAGTCGGTTTTTGTTATCTTCGCTCATCTTTTCAAATATCCCTGGCTGTTTTTCCTAAAAAAAAAGAACCGCTTTTTCCTGCCCGCGGCTGTTTCCTTGCAATTTGACCCTGTTTCATGTATCAAAAATCTGTTCGTGGAAAAAGGGTTGTCAGTTAAGCTGTATTTTGCCGGACACCCGCCTCAGCAGAGATAAGGACGACAGAACAATTTCTTCATCATTTTCAGACCTAGGTCTCAGTGACGGGTTGCTGCGCGCAGTCGCAGAACTCGGCTACGAAACGCCCACACCGATTCAGGAAAAATCCATTCCTATCGTGCTGATGGGGCGTGATATTCTGGGCTCGGCGCAGACCGGAACCGGCAAGACGGCCTCTTTTACCCTGCCGATGATTGATATTCTTGCCAGCGGACGGGCCAAGGCTCGGATGCCGCGCTCCCTTATTCTGGCCCCGACCAGAGAGCTGGCCGCCCAGGTTGCCGAAAGTTTTGGGAAATTTGCCATCAATCATGAGCTGTCCATGGCCTTGTTGATTGGCGGGGTCAGCTTTGCAGATCAAGAATCCGCGCTGGACCGCGGTGTGGATGTTCTGATCGCCACCCCTGGCCGCCTGCTCGATCATTTTGAGCGCGGCAAGGTCTTGTTGCAGGATGTAAAGATTCTGGTGATTGATGAGGCCGACCGGATGCTCGATATGGGTTTTATTCCGGATGTTGAGCGGATTGTCTCTACCCTGCCGAAAATGCGCCAGACGCTGTTTTTCTCAGCCACCTTGTCTGAGGAAATACACAAAATCGGAGCGCGTTTTGTGCTGAACCCGAAAATCATCGAAGTGGCGCGGCCGGCAGAAACCGCCTCAACCATCGCCCAGCATCTGGTTTGGACAAAGCCGCGTGAGAAACGCGCTGTGTTGCGCGATTTGCTTCGCTCGGAAGATATCAATAATGCGTTGATTTTCTGTAACCGCAAGCGCGATATTTCTACCCTTCTTACCTCTTTGAAGCGACATGATTTTGATGTGGCGGCCCTGCATGGGGATATGACGCAATCTGCCCGGCTGGCGGCCTTGCAGGCATTTCGGGATGGCAAGACGAAATTGCTGCTGGCCTCGGATGTGGCAGCGCGCGGGCTGGATATTCCCTCTGTCAGCCATGTGTTTAATTTTGATGTGCCCTCCAGCGCTGAAGATTATGTGCACCGGATTGGCAGAACCGGGCGGGCCGGGCGCACTGGGCGGTCCTTTACCATTGCGGCTTCTGAGGATGACAAGAAATATGTTGCCGCGATTGTCAAGCTGACCGGCACGCAGATACCGCTGCTCGGTGCGGCTGCTGGTGAGAGCAGCAAAGAAGACAGCCCTGCCCCAGAGAATAAGCCAGAAAACAAGCCAGAAAACAAGCCGGAGAATAAGCCAGATAACAAGGCTCGCAAAAGCCGCTCTGATACATCCGCCCCAGACAAAGGCAAGCCGGAACACAAATCAGATAAAAAACCCGTCCAAAGATCACGCCGCAAATCTGATGCCATTCCGGCAGATGAAAAACGGCCTGTCGCCTGGACCGGTGGCAATTCCTTTGAAGAGGATACGCTGCCAGCCTTTTTGCGTTCAGCCTGAGCGGGCTTGCAACGCCTTTTGCACCATTTCATTCAAATCCGGTGACAGCTGGCCAGCCGCCAGCCCTTCCAGGGCGGCCAGCATATCTGCCTGACGGGCTTTTCCATAAGGGGCAAAGCGGGTCAACTGGGTCGCCATGCGGGCAGCCAGCTGCGGATTGCGCTGATCAATCTCAGCCAGCTGCTCTGCCAGAAAACGGTAGCCGGCCCCGCCGGGCTGATGAAACTGAACCGCATTGCCGGAAAACACCCCCAGCACGGCGCGCAGCTTGTTAGGATTATCCGGATCAAAGGCCGGATGCTGCATCAGCTGGCGACACTGATCTATCGTGCCAGCGACAGGCGATCTTGCTGACAGGGCAAAATATTTTTCCATCACCAGCGCATTTTCCTGCCAACGCTGGCCGAACGCCTCAATAGCCCGCTCAAACCCAACCCCGCCTTGTTGGCCCAGCGCCTGCAGCGCGCCCTCGCTCAGCGTCATATTCGGGTCTGCTGCCTGTTTCTCAGCCGCCGCCTCAGCCCCGTCCAGCTGGCCAGCCAAAGCCAAGTCCAGCAGCCTGTTCTGTAACGCCCGGCCCGCAGGCTGGCTGGTATCGCAGCCGTGCTTGGCAGCGGTAATCGGCTCCGCCATCTGCCTTGCCAGCTGACCCAGCAGCGCTCGCCTTGCCCGAAAAATAGCAGGCGGATCAGCCGGATAGCTGGCCGCCTCCAGCACCGCCTGCCCGGGAAGTGCCAGAATCAGAGCCTTGCTCTCGCCGGTCAGCCGCCCATCTTGCAGCACTGCTGCCAGCGCGTCTGCCAGTCCGGTTTCCAGCTCACTATCAGCCCTCCCGTCCAGCCGTGCCATAATCGCCTCTATGGCCAGTTTCTGGCCGGCCTCCTGACGGCTGAACAAATCGGTGTCAGCAGCCAGCAAGAGCAGCCGTTCTTGCCGTTCCAGATCATCACTCAGTTGCAGCGGGGCAGAAAAGCCGCGTAAATAGGAGGGCACCAGATCGGCGGCACTTATTGCCGGGTCTGCCAGCGTCAGCTCTATCTGCTGGCTCTGTTCTGTCAGTAGCAGCACCATCTCATGCGTGGGCGGTGCGCCATCAGCAGAAGCCGCAACAGGCCGGCCCAACCGGTCAAACAAGGCCAGCTTCAGCGTCACTGGCACCGGCTCACGCGGCGTGCCTGCATGGGT
>JADHLK010000058.1 GCA_016780695.1 Alphaproteobacteria bacterium
CTGGAAGACGGCATCAGCATGCTGGAATCCCGCTTCAAACGGTCGCTGGAAATTTCCTCTGATTTGGAATTCCGGGTGCTGCGCCTTGAAAAGCGTTTGCAAACCCTGCTGGCTCTCAGCACTGACCCGCAAGGGGCGGCCAATCGCATGGTTCAGCAGGATACCACAGCAGGCGGTGCGGCCCCGCAGGTCAGCATGAAGCGGGACCCTGATACCGGCGAGACCAGCTGGTCGATCAACCAGAATGAGCTGGATGAGCAATTAAGGAAAGTGCAGTCAGAGACCGGGGCTATCGCTTCTGCCCCGGCTGCCGGAGCGGCTGAGGCCCAGCCTGCACAGGCAGGCCAGAACCTGCTGGCTGAGGGGGGCACCGGCTCACTGGCATCAGCAGTTACCGACCAGCCGGCCCAGCTCACAGACGGCGCATCGCAGCAATCTGCCGGTCAGGCCCCGCTTCAGATGACCTCTGAGAGCCGGGCCGCCCAGAATTCCGCCGCCCAAAATTCCGCCGCTACAAATTCGGGCGGGCAAAATCTGGCTGAGGCTCAGCAGGACGCCGCGCCCGCAGGCCCGGTTGTGCTGCCTGATCTCAGCCCGGAAGAGCAATATCGCTATGCGCTGGGCCGCGCCTTGCAGAATGATCTGGAAACTGCCGAAGCCGCTTTTGATGAATTCCGCCAGCTGCATCCAGAGCATAGCCGCTCGGCAGATGCGCTATTCTGGCTGGGGCGGGTGCAATATATGCGCGGGCGCTATGAAAAGGCGGCGATGAGCTTTACCGAATTCAACGCGGCCTATCCGGGGGATTCCCGCATGGTGGATACCACCTTGTGGATCGCTGAGGCGGTGGCCAATTTTGCCGAAGCCGAGCAGGCTTGCGCTATTTTTGCCTCGCTGCCGCAATTACTGGATAATCCGCCAGAAAGTTTTGTCAGCAGGCTCGCTGAGCTGAATGCCAGTGCAAATTGCGATTCCTGAACAGCCACAAATCCAGGCAAAATTTGACCAGGGGCTGAAAGCCGGGCTGGCCGGTCTGCCGGAGACGGCCCCGCCTGCCTTGCTCTCAGCCGTGTCTGGTGGGCCGGACTCGCTGGCCCTTGCGCTGCTGGCCGAAGAATGGGCTGGCCGCGCCGGGTCTCAGCACAGCACCGTCATTATTGATCATGGGCTGCGCCCGCAGGCCGCCCGGGAAGCAGAACAGACAGCCCGCCAGTTAACCCGGCATCAGATCGCCTGGCGGATCGAAAAGCTGGCTGGCCCGGCCCCCTCGGGCGGGGTTCAGGAATGGGCCAGGCTGCAGCGTCGCCAGCTGCTGGCGGCGATTGCCCGTGATCAGGGGGCGGTGGTGCTAACCGGCCATCAGGCGGAGGATCAGGCTGAGACGATTGCCATGCGTCTGGCCAACGGGTCCGGGCTGGCTGGGCTGGCCGGTATGGGCAGTGCCAGCTGGGTTCACGGGGCGTTGTTTGTGCGCCCGCTCCTGCAGGCCAGCCGGGCCCAGACAGAAGGTTTTTGCCAAGCATCCGGGCTGCGGCCCGTAGCCGATCCCAGCAATCAGGATCGCCGCTTTGAGCGGGTGCGCACCCGCCAGCTGCTGGCCGCTTGCCCGGACCTGCCCCGGCAGCTGCGCCAGCTGGGCCGGCTGAGCCAGCATTTGCAGGCCCGGCTGGATGCCGGGCTGGCTGAATTCCTTGCCAGCAACCTTGACTGGCGCGCCCCGCTGGAAGCGCGCCTGCCGCTAGCCGCTTTTCTGGAATTACCGGATCCGGCGGCCCATCGTTTATTGAGCGTTATGCTGCCAGTCATTGGCGGGCGGGACTATCCCCCTGCGAGGCGGGCGGTGAGCGCTCTGCTGGCTGGTATGCGGGCGGGCCGGGCGGCCACCCTGTCAGATTGTCTGGTTCAGCCGACCGGCCGGGACTTGCGACTGATTGCCGAGGTTGGCAGGCATCCTCCAGTGCTGGAAATGCCGGCAGCCGCAAATGCAGTTTTTGCCGGGCGCTGGCTGGTTTCCTCGGCTTATCCGGTGCGCTGGACAATTTTGGGACAGGCTGGCTATGCCGCGCTTGACCGGGACTCAGCCTTTTTTGAACAGCTGCAATATTGGTCTGTTGCGGCGCGCCGCTGTTTTCCGGTAGCCTTGCCCCTTGACGCAGGGGCTAGCGGCCCCCAAATATATCCCGTGCTTGTATCGCAGCTCTGTAGGCCCGGGCGTTCTGCCTTGCCGGAAACAAAGCCCGCAGCGGTTCAGGTAAGCCCTCTGCCAAGGGGGGATAATCCCTTCCGGCTGGTGAGCCGACCGGAAACAGGCGAAAGCCCTGACCGGCCCTGAAAGGCGGCAGCTGGGGCAGACAAGATAAAAGGAACAGGCATCTTGAAAAATTTTACCCGAAATATCGCTATCTGGCTGATCATTGGCGCCGCGCTGATGGCCCTGTTCAATATGTTTCAGGGTGGCAGCCAGACCCAGCCCGCAGCGCAGATTGCCTATTCTGATTTTGTCAGCCGGGCCCGCTCCGGCAATATTACCGAAGTGATGATCGAAGGGCCCAATCTGAAGGGGCTGACAAGAGATGGCAGTCTGGTCGCCAGCTACAAGCCGGAAGGGGCAGATCTGGTATCCGCGCTGGAAGGCTCAGATGTGCGCATTGATGCCCGCCCGGATGAAAGCAATATGCCAGGCCTGTTCTCGCTGCTGCTCAGCTGGTTCCCGATGCTGCTGTTTATCGGGGTGTGGATTTTCTTCATGCGCCAGATGCAGGGCGGCGGGCGCGGCGGGGCGATGGGCTTTGGCAAATCGCGCGCCAAAATGCTGACCGAACATCACGGCCGGGTGACCTTTGAGGATGTGGCCGGCATTGATGAGGCCAAGACAGAGCTGGAAGAGGTGGTCGAATTTCTGAAAGACCCCGGCAAGTTTCAGCGTCTGGGCGGCAAAATCCCCAAGGGGGTTTTGCTGGTTGGCCCTCCAGGCACAGGTAAAACGCTGTTGGCCCGCGCGATTGCCGGTGAGGCCAATGTGCCATTCTTCACCATTTCCGGTTCTGATTTTGTAGAAATGTTTGTCGGTGTCGGGGCCAGCCGGGTGCGTGATATGTTTGAGCAGGGCAAGAAAAACGCCCCTTGTATCATCTTTATTGACGAGATTGACGCTGTTGGCCGCCATCGCGGGGCCGGTCTTGGCGGCGGCAATGATGAGCGTGAGCAGACATTGAACCAGATGCTGGTTGAGATGGATGGGTTTGAAGCCAATGAGGGGGTTATTCTGATCGCCGCGACCAACCGTCCAGATGTGCTGGACCCGGCGCTGCTGCGGCCCGGCCGGTTTGACCGTCAGGTGGTGGTGCCCAACCCGGATGTCGCCGGGCGCGAGAAAATCTTGAAAGTTCATATGCGCAAGACCCCGCTGGCCCAGGATGTGCAGCCGCGCATCATTGCCAGAGGCACGCCCGGCTTTTCCGGGGCTGATCTGGCCAATCTGGTGAATGAGGCGGCTCTGCTGGCTGCCCGCAAGGGTCGGCGCTCTGTTTCCATGGGCGAATTTGAAGAGGCCAAGGATAAGGTGATGATGGGCTCGGAGCGGCGCTCCATGGTGATGAGTGATGATGAGAAGAAGCTCACTGCCTGGCATGAGGCCGGGCACGCTGTTGTCGCCTTGCATAACCCGGCTTCTGATCCGATTCACAAGGCAACGATTATCCCGCGTGGCCGCGCCCTTGGGATGGTGATGCGTCTGCCAGAGGGGGACCGGGTATCGCTGGCCCGTGACAAGCTGCTGGCAGATTTGCAGGTTGCTTGCGGGGGCCGCATTGCTGAGGAGCTGATTTTCGGGGCAGAAAAAATTACCACCGGGGCCTCCTCTGATATTCGCATGGCAACAGATATGGCCCGCCGCATGGTGACCGAATGGGGGATGTCTGACAAGCTGGGCTTTCAGGCCTATAGCGGTGATGAGCAAGAGGTGTTTCTGGGCCGTTCGGTTACGCAACAGAAAAATGTCTCGGAAAAGACGGCTGACATTATCGATACAGAAGTGCGCCAGATTATCGATGATGCCTATGCCAAGGCTGAGAAAATCTTGAAAAAACATCATGATGAGCTGGAAAAGCTGGCCAATGGCCTGTTGGAATATGAAACGCTGAATGGTGAGGAAATCCAGATCATTGTCGAAGGGGGCAGCCTGTCCAGATCAGAAGGGGGTTCAGATGAGCCGCCTGCTCCGCGTGCCAAGCGGCCACGATCCGGGCTCCCTACTGGCGGAAGGCGCAAGACCGAGACAGATCCGGGTGAAGAGCCGGTCTAGAGGTGACCAGCCCGCGCGACACGCAAAAGCACGCCCATCGTTGGGCCCTTCATTATCAGGCCGGGCTATCCGTCCCGCCTTTTGCCGCGGCAACCTGGCTGCGACCTGTGGGGATCAGCCGGGCGGCTGATCCGGCGGCCAGCGGTCCGGGCTTTTTCCCGCTGGCAGGCGGGGCATTGGCGTTCCATCAGCTGGATGTGGTGATGGCAGGCGGTGCCGCCTCTGGCCCGCAGCCCTATTTTGAGGTCTGGCGCTGTTCGGTGGCAGAATTGCTGGCCGCCTGTTCCAGCCGGGCCGACCGGGCGACCGCCGAAGCCTGGCTTGACAGGGTGACCCGCCCGCGCCCGCCCTTTGCCGGGTTGTCAATGAGTGGGTTGTCAATGACTGGGTTGTCAATGACTGGGTTGTCAATGACTGGGTTGTCATCGAGTGGGTTGTCATCGAGTGGGCTGTCATTGAGTGGGCTGGAGATGGGTAAAGCATTGGCCCGCCCGCATATTATGGGCATCCTCAATGTGACCCCGGACAGTTTTTCTGATGGCGGACAGAATTATGCTACCGAAACGGCGCTCGCCCACGCCCGCCAGATGGCAGCAGAGGGCGCGGCCATTCTGGATATAGGCGGGGAATCCACCCGCCCCGGGGCCGATCCGGTCAGCCGCGATGAGGAGCTGGCCCGTATCAGGCCGGTAATAAGAGAGCTGGCCGCAGAGGGGCTGCTGGTCTCAGCAGATACCCGCCATAGTGCGGTAATGGAAGCCGCGCATCAGGCCGGGGCCCGCATCATCAATGATGTCGGCGGCTTTCGGGATGCCGGGGCCGCGGATTTAATGGCCCGTCAATTTTCTGCCCAGCCGGAAAATGCCTTTGCCATTGCCATGCATATGCAAGGTGAGCCGGGCACCATGCAAAAAGACCCGCATTATCGGTTTGCGCCGCTGGATGTCTATGAGTGGCTGGCTGAAAGAATAGCCGTGCTGGAGGCAGCTGGCCTGCCGCGCAGCCATATTGCGGTTGATCCGGGTTTTGGCTTTGGCAAGACCGTGGCCGATAATCTGGCCCTCATCAGCTGGGCAGGCTTGCTGCACGGGCTGGGGGTGCCGGTTCTGATCGGGGCCAGCCGCAAATCCTCTATCGGGATGCTGGATGGCGGGGCGGCTGCTGATCAGCGCCTGGGCGGCTCTTTGGCGCTGGCCTGCCGGGCGGCTGGTCAGGGGGCGCAGATGATCCGCGTGCATGATGTGCCGGAAACCCGCCAAGCGCTGACTGTCTGGCAAGCCGGGTAAGGCTCGATTTTGCCTAGCTGGCCTGCTGCCATTTGCCCGCTGGCTGGTTGCTGATAAACAGCTCGCGGCCGTTTTTGCGGCTGCTGCGATGTCCATCTGCCAGCTTGCGGCCGGCCTTTTGGTCATCTGTGCGCGCGATGGTATAGTGCCATTGCTGTTCTTCCAGCCTCTCGGCCCATTGATAAAGCTCACGCACTTCGGCTGAATCATCATAAGTGATAAGAAACCGCAGCCGATCTTGATGCCGCTTCAGGCAGGCACTCAGCCGTTGGTGATCGCCGAGATCAAAATGGCAGGGGTAGAATTTCTTTTGATCGGCCTTGTAATAGGGCGGGTCCACAAACAGGAAGGCCCGGTCCGGCAGCCGATCTATCACCGGCTCAAAATCTTCTGAAATCAGGTCAGCACCAGTCAGTTTTTTGGCGACCGAACGGAGCAGGCCGGGCCAGTTTTCCGGCCGCATGGAATATTTCTCGCCATAACCCCAATAGCAATTTTCCGGCTTCATAATGCCGGAATAGGAAGTCCGGTTGAGATAAAACCAGCACAAGGCCCGCTCCAGATCATCTGCTGGCTGAAATTCATTTTTGAAATGATGATGCAGGGCGCGGCTGGCAGGCAGACCGTCCAGCCGGGCAATTAAATCCTCAGTCCGGTCGCGTATCTGGCGAAATGTATTGATCACCCCGGCATCCAGATCATTGAGAATAGTGACCCGGCTGGCTGGCTTGGCAAAAAAGATGGAGCCGCCGCCAACAAAGGGCTCACAATAAACATCGCTGGCCGGTATGCGGCGCAGGATCAGCTTGCGGGCGTAGAATTTACCGCCCGGATAGCGGAACGGGGAATGGGTGGGGCCGGACATTTGCAGGCGCGCTCCTCTGCTGGCTGCGGATAGCCCAAATGGGCAAGCCACAAGGATAGCAGGCGAAGGTAAAGAAAAGCTTAACGGCACAAAAAATCCCCCAGAGAGCGCGAAAAACCGCCTATTTTGCGCGCTACCCGGCCGGTGAGAGCAGCAGCAGACTGATCCGCCTCTTGCCCCTGGACAGGCCGCGGCCTATGATGCGGAGGCAGTTTCAGCCGCGTTTATCATTGGCAAGACAGGACAGGATAACACAAGAGATGGCAGGTATTTTTGGCACAGACGGGGTGCGCGCCCGCATCAATACCGGCCCGATGCGGGCAGAGGCTGTGGTGCGGCTGGCTTTGGCGGCGGGGCGCTGGTTTATCCAGAATCAGCCGCCGCGCAGCTCTGGCCGTCCGCTGGTGGTGATCGGCAAGGATACGCGCCTGTCCGGCTATATGCTGGAGGCAGCTTTGGTCTCTGGCTTTACCTCTATCGGCATGGATTGTCGGATGACTGGGCCAGTGCCAACGGCGGCGATTGCGCATCTGACCCATTCCCTGCGGGCTGAGCTGGGGGTGATGATCTCCGCCTCGCATAATCCGCATTATGATAATGGTATAAAGCTGTTTGGGCCGGACGGGCTGAAGCTGCCGGATCATATTGAAGAGGAAATCAGCCAGCTGGCGGAGGGCTCTATCTCATTGGCGGCTGCCGAAGCGCTGGGCCGGGCGCGCCGCATGACCAATGCCGTGGACCGCTATGTTGAGACGGCCAAGGCGACTTTTCCGCGCGGGCTGCAGCTGGACGGGATGAAGATTGTGGTGGATTGCGCGCATGGGGCCGCCTATCGGACAGCCCCGGAGTGTCTGCATGAGCTGGGGGCGGAGGTGATCGCGCTGAATAACGCGCCAGACGGGCTGAATATCAATGCTGGCTGCGGGGCAACTGAGCCGGAGATGATGGCGGCAGCGGTGCGTGAAAATGGCGCCGATATTGGTATCGCGCTGGATGGCGATGCAGACCGGCTGATTCTGGCAGATGAAAGCGGCACGGTGCGCGATGGGGATTATGTGCTGGCGGCACTCGCGCTGGACTGGGCGGCATCCGGCCAGCTGACCGGGCCGGTGGTCGGCACGCTGATGACCAATTTGGGGCTGGAAAAAAAGCTGGCCGCAGCAGGCATTGACTTTCGGCGGGCGGCGGTCGGGGATCGCTATATCCATGAGATGATGACGCAGACCGGCGGCAATCTGGGCGGCGAGCAATCTGGCCATATTTTAATGCCGGAGGTGATCCGGTCTGGTGATGGTCTGGTCGCGGCCTTGCAAATTCTGGGCCTGATGGCGCGCCGGAATGTGCCAGCCAGTCGGCTATTGGCTTGTTTTGACAAGGTGCCGCAAAAGATGGTCAACCTGTCCGGCGTGGAGCGGGCGCGGCTGGAAGACCCGGCGGTAAGCAAGCTGAAAGACAGTCTGGAAGCAGATTTTGCAGGTGAGGGGCGGATCGTTCTGCGCGCCTCTGGCACCGAGCCGCTGGTGCGGGTGATGGTTGAGGCGGCGGATGAAACCCGCCTTGATGCCGCGATGGAACAGCTCTGCTCTGCCCTGCAGGCCGGGTGAAATACAACCCCGGATAAAGGCGTTCCCTTCCTCAGCTACCTGGCATTTGTTTTTTTGCACTTGTGGCTGTGCCATTAATTGCACGATCTCGTTGTCACTCAGGAGGGCAAGAAGATGACGATCCGCATGATGGCGTTAGAGGCGTATATGGCCCATATCAGGGAAAAGCGCTTTACCGATTATCTGGCCGAAATGATGAGTGGCCCTGAAAATATTGAGGTCATTGAAATAGAGACAGAGGATGCAATCGCCTGCGCCTGGCAACAGGTCGGAGAGGATTTGCGTCTGGCCATGGGGGTTATTGATGGCGAGATTGCCGAAGAAAACCACCCGCGGCAAAAAGCCAGCTAGCCTGTCAAGGGCCAAAAAAAAGTCACCCATAAAACATCCGAACAAGAAGTTTTATCTAAATTAGATAATAATAGTAATAGGTCAAAGATACGGTTAGCCTATGCCGGGCCATTACCTCCTGCCGAGCAATTCAACGCTTACGCGCCTGCTCCTGAGCATGTTGTATTTCTGTGAGCGTTTCTGGCAATTCTTCAATGTGAATGGCGCGGCTTAAGGGAATCCGGTCGCGTTGATAATGGATCAGTTCTTCCATTTTTGCATCTGTATAATATGCTCCATCAACAATGTTTATCAAAACAACATTTTCAGATGGTGAGGTCTGAAATCT
>JADHLK010000059.1 GCA_016780695.1 Alphaproteobacteria bacterium
TGTGCCAACGCTGGTGCATGATGATCTGATCATCCCAGACAGCACCGTGATCATCGAATATCTGGACCATCTTTTCCCGGATACCAGTGTGCATCCGGCAGATCCCTATGAGCGTGCACAGGTCAGATATTGGACAAAGGCGGTGGATGAGGATTTGCACCCGGCCTGCGGGGCGATCACTTTTGTTTGCTCGCACCGGCATACGGTCAGAAAAAATCTGGGGCCGCAAGGGATGCAGGAATTTCTGGCCTCCACCCCGGACTTTTCGGTCACCGCAGACTGGAACACAAAGAAGAAAATCTTTGTCCGGGATGGGTTTGATGCCCCGGAAGCCCCGGAAAAGCTGAAGCTGTATGATTCCTATCTGCATAAAATGGAAAAAGCGCTGAGCGATGGCAGCAACTATCTGGTGGGCAATAAATTCACCATCGCCGATATTGCGCTGACCCCTTATGTCAACCGGCTGGCCATGATGTCCATGCAGGATATGTGGGAAGGCGGGCGGCTGCCAAATGTGGAAAAATGGTTTGCCCGCATCAAGAAACGCCCGGCATTTCAACAATGCCTAATCGATTGGGTGCCAGAGGATCTGACCAATGATCTGCGTGAAAACGGCGCCATGAGCTGGCCGGAAGCTGCCAAAATTCTGGAAATCACCATTTAACCGAAGGGGGAGAAAATAATGGGACGCTTGGATGGAAAAACCGCGATTGTTACTGGGGCCGCACAGGGTATCGGAGCCTTGATGGCACTGGCTCTGGCCAAGGAAGGGGCCAGCGTGCTGGTTACTGATGTGCAGGATACGGGCAAAGCGGTGAAAGATATTACCGCAGCAGGCGGCACAGCCCAGGGGATGAAAGTTGACGTCACCTCAAATGAAGATTTGGCCAGCATGGTTGAAACCGCCAAATCTGCCTTTGGCAGCCTTGATATTGTGGTGAATAATGCCTCAATCTTTGCCACCATCACGCCAAAGCCTTTCTTTGAAATTGATGATGAGGAGTTTGACCTGATCATGCGGGTCAATACCCGCGGCGTGCATCAGGTGATGCGGGCCATTGTGCCGACCATGCTGCAGGCGGGCTCTGGCAAGGTGATTAATATCGCCTCTGGCACTTTCTATTACGGTCCGCCCGGCCTGTCGCACTATACCGCCTCAAAGGGTGCGGTGATTGCGCTGACCCGCTGCCATGCGCGTGAATTGGGCGAGAAAAACATTCAGGTGAACGCGATTGCCCCGGGCCTGACCGAGAGTGAGGGGCTGAAGGCAAATAGCGGCTTTGACATGGCCCGCGCGCCAACCATCGCTACCCGTTCAATCAAGCGGGAAATGCTGCCAGAGGATTTGCTCGGCACGCTGATTTATTTGGCCTCGCCGGATAGTGATTTTGTGACCGGCCAGACGCTGAATGTGGATGGTGGCAAGATTAATGTGTGACAGCTGAACTGCTGTTCTGAGCAAAAGGAGCACCGCCGAAAAGGCGGTGTTCTTTTTTTTGCCAAGAGTGAATTTGCCAAGAGTGAATTTTTTGGGGAGTGAACGGGCCTTGCACCCGGCCGCGGAGTTTGCCAGAGTCAGGCCGGGTGGGGAATCTTTGAAAAAAGTCAGGGCACTCTCTTGGGTATTTCTCTAAATAACCTCTATTACAGGCTGGGGGCTGTCTGATGCGCCTGTTTTCCGGGCTGGCCCCGCAAACGCTGATGGCAGAGGCGCGGCAGATGGCGATAACCTGTGCCATAGCGCTGGCAACAGGCTGGGTGTTTTTGCAAATTGGCCTGCCCGCCCCCTATTTGATGGGCAGCCTGTTCGGCCTGTGGATTTTCGGCGGCCTGTGCAAGCCGGCACGCCCCTATCTGGGGATTGCCAAATGGCTTCATGTGCCGGTGATATTGGGGATGGGCGTTCTGATCGGGGCGAATTTTACCCGCCAGACCCTCGCCCAGGCCAGCGCCTGGCATATCACTGTGATCGCGATGATAGGGATCACTTTTCTGGTCTCGCTGCTGGCCTATTGGTTTTTGCATAAACGCTGCGGCTTTGAGAAAAAACTGGCGTTCCTGTGCTGTATTCCGGGCGGTCAGGTAGAGGCGATTGCGCTGGCCCGCGATCTGGTGGACAAGGATTATGTCGTCGCGCTGTTCCATTTGGTGCGGGTGGTGATTGTGCTGGTCTCAACGCCGCTGCTGCTGGCCGTGACAGAGGGGGAACAGGCGGTGGATGCCTCCAACATCACCTTGCAGCAGATGCCCGGGCTGGAGCAGATGACCGCCTCCCAGATAGCGGTTTTCGCGGCGGTGGCTATAGGCGGGTATTTTCTGGCCAGGCTGGGCCGGATTCCGATGCCCCATTTGCTGGGGCCGATGGGCCTGTCAACGCTGCTGCATATGGCCGGCGTGATAGAGTTGCCGCGTATTCAGGAATTTGTCCTGCTGGCCCAGCTGGTGATTGGCGGCGGTATCGGGGTGAAGCTGGCAAAAGTCGCCTTTCGCGAAGTGCTGGGCTATCTGAAGCTGGCCAGCGGCACAGCCTTGCTGATTTTAGCCTCCTATCTTCTTGTCGCCCTGCTGATTGCCCAGATAGGGGATATGCCGTTCTTGCGGGTCTGGCTCGCCTTTGTGCCGGGCGGGCTTTATGAGGTGACCTTGCTGGCCCTTATTTTCGGGCTGGATGTCGCGTTTGTTGCCTTTCACCATACGCTCAGGATTGTAATGATTTTTCTGTCCATGCCGGTGGTTATCGGGCGGCTGCAGCGCTGAAGGCGGCTGGGGCCTGCCTAGCCGCGCCCGATAAAAGGCATGGAAGTTGCCATGATGGTGACAAATTGCATATTGGCTTCCAGCGGCAGGGCAGCCATTTGGCGCACCGCCTCCGCGGCGTGCCGGACATCCATCACCGGCTCGGTTTTTATTGAGCCATCTGCCTGTGGCACCCCTTTGGTAAATTTGCCGGTCAGCTCAGTTGCGGCATTGCCAATATCTATCTGGCCAACCGCGATATTATATTTGCGCCCGTCCAGAGACGCCGCCCGGGTCAGCCCGGTAATCGCGTGCTTGGTAGAGGTATAGGGGGCCGAATTGGGGCGCGGCACATGGGCGGAAACAGAGCCGTTATTGATGATACGCCCGCCCTGCGGCTGCTGGGCCTTCATGATCCGAAAGGCTTTCTGGGTGCAATAAAAGCTGCCGGACAGGTTGGTCTGGACCGTGCGCTGCCAGTCATCTAGCGTCACATCTTCCAGCAATATTGAGCCGGGCACGCCGGTTCCGGCATTATTGAACAACAGATCCAGCCGGCCGAAATGGCCATGCAGCCGGGCAAACCCGGCCGCGACGGATTGCGGGTCTGTCACATCCATCACCAGCGCAAAGGCCCGCTCACCGATGGCCGCTGCGGCTTGCTCAAGCCTGTCTGCCCGGCGGCCTGCCAGAACCACGGCAAACCCATCCCCGGCCAGCGCTTCACTCACCGCCCGCCCAATGCCGGAGCCGCCGCCGGTTACCAGAGCCACCTTAAGATTAGCCCCCCGATTAGCTCCGGCAGGCAGGCTTGCCCATGCTTCTGATAAAGAGGCGTCAGCCTGTGTCATGGATGCACCTTATCCCTATTTCCTTGCGGCAAGGTGAACACCAAAAACCGCTTCTTTTCCTCTCTGAAACTGTGCCGTTTTTTAAGAGCGGATTCAAGCTGCAAAGGCCCGCGCAAGAAGTTTGCCAGTCTTCATCTTGCTTTTTTGCAAGAATATTTGACAGCAAATAAATTTTCGCTCACCATTTAATGCAAGTATTTCGAACTTGAAGTATTTTGACTTTACGGGAGGAAAAGAATGTCAAAATTGTCCACAGGAATTTTCGGGGCCGTGCTGGCAACCGGGATGCTGGTTGCACAATCGGTGCAGGCCGCCCCGGCCAAGCTGACCGCCGCCAGCTTTTTGCCCCTGCAGATCAGCTTTGGCTGGCCGTTTAAATCATTTGTTGATGATGTGAATCAGCGCTGCTCAGGCTTGGTCTCCATTGATGTGCTGCCGCCGGGTGCGATCAAGGCGTTTGAACAGCCGAACGCGCTGAAAACAGGCGTGATTGACATGATGTCCGGCCCGCCGACCTATTATCAGGGCAGCATTCTGGAAGGGGATGCCTTTACCATTGCCGATATGCCGGTCTCCGAGATGCGGAAAACAGGCGCAATGGATTATATGAATGATCTGCACCGCAAGAATTTGAATGCTGAAATGCTGACCTATTTTGGTGATGGGGTGCCGTTCCATATTTATCTGAACAAGCCGGCCAAGAATAACCGCTTTGATGATCTGGTTATTCGCACCACACCGATTTACAAAACCCTGCTGGAAGAGCTGGGCGCTACAACTGTGACCACCCCGCCGCCGGAAGTGGCAACCGCGCTGGAGCGTGGCACTGTGGATGGCTATGGCTGGCCGATTTGGGGCATTGCGGAATTTGGCTGGCACAAGCACACCAAATACCGGGTAGAGCCGAGCTTTTTCAAGGTGGTCGTGGCTATCTTGATGAATCAGGATAAATGGAAAAGCCTGAATGGCGAGCAGCAGGGCTGTTTGAAGGCAGCAGTGGCCGATTTTGAAGCAAAATGGCCGTCCATGGTGGATGATTACACCGCCAAAGAGCTGAAAATCCAGAATGATGCTGGTATCCAGCCGATTGATTTCGGGGCTGACTTCAAGGAGCGGGCCAAGGAAATCTATTGGAAGGCTCTGGCCTCCAAGGAGCCGGAAAGCATCGCCAAGCTGCGCAAGATGCTGAACGAAGACTAAGACCTCTCTCAAAAAAAGGCCCGGCATGGTTACTGTCGGGCCTTTTTTCCATTTAAATTTGCTGTTTTCTGGTTTGCTTCTTGTTAAAACCGATGATGGCTGACTTATAACGGCAGGGCCCATGCTGGACAAATTCACCGATCGCATTGTGACCTTGATGGCTGTTCTGGCAGGTCTGATCCTGGTTTTTATCACCTGTCTGATTTTTGTTGATATTGTGAACCGGACAGTGAAGCTGCTACAACTCTCCTGGTCGGTCAATCTGGCAGAGCATCTTTTATTTGTGATGACCTTCATGGGCGCGCCCTGGGTCTTGCGTATTGGCGGGCATATCTCGCTTGATTTATTTGTCCAGCTTTTGCCCGGAACGATCAGAAAATCGGTCACCTGGCTGGCTTTTATGATCTCTGCTACGGTCAATTTGATTCTTTTTTATTACGCCATGCGGGTGCTGATAGCCTCCTATCGGGACGGAACCAATATCGTCAAGGCGCTGGTGTTTCCAGAATGGTATCTCATGTGGGTCGCCCCTTTGTGCTTTGCGGTGAATTTGCTGGTGTTGATTCAGCTGCTCCGGCAATCCGAAAAGCGGCAATTCCAGATGACAGGTCTGTAAGGGGGCTGGGACGCGATGGAATGGTATTGGGCATTGAGTTTGCTGATTGGCTGCCTGATTGCCTTTATGGCGGTTGGAATGCCGGTCGTATTCGCCTTTTTTGCGGTCGATATTATCGGCGCCTTTATCTTTATGCGCGGCGAGATCGGGATTCTGCAATTTGTCCGCAATTCGGTAGATTCGCTTCAGGTTTTTGCGCTAATGCCGATCCCGATGTTTGTCTTTATGGGAGAGATGCTGCTGCATAGCGGGGTGGCCAGCCGGGCTATCGGGGCGGTTGATGTGCTGATAGCCCGCCTGCCGGGTCGCCTGTCTCTGGTGGCCATTGCAGGCGGCACTTTTTTCTCCTCCCTCTCC
This sequence comes from Alphaproteobacteria bacterium, assembly GCA_016780695.1. GTDB lineage: Bacteria > Pseudomonadota > Alphaproteobacteria > Puniceispirillales > Puniceispirillaceae > JADHLK01. The sequence continues at coordinate 5,761 of JADHLK010000059.1, forward strand.
GGCTCATCTATTGCCAATACCGCTATGCTGGGCAGCACGCTATTGCCGGATATGTATAAGCGCGGCTATCGGCCTGATATTGCGATTGGCCCGATTGTGGCGGTGGGGGGAATTGCCATTCTGATTCCGCCCTCAGCTCTGGGGGTGTTGCTCGGCTCCCTGGCGCAGATTTCCATTTCCAAGCTGCTGGTGGCCGCGATTATTCCAGCGCTTATTATGGCGGTGCTGTTTTTTGGTTATGTCATGCTGCGCTGCACCCTGCAGCCAGAGATTGCGCCGGGCTATGAGGTGCAGAAGCTGAGCCTGATGGAGCGGCTGAAACCTTTTGTCATTTATGTTGTGCCGCTTTTGATGATTTTCCTGATGGTGGTTTGCTCTATTCTGTTTGGGCTGGCCACACCAACTGAATCAGCCTCTGTCGGGGCGGTGGCGACGGTGGTTGCCTGTGTGCTCTACCGCTCTTTCAGCTGGCCAGTTTTCATTGAAGCGGTGCGCGAGACCGTCAAGATTTCGGTGATGACCCTGTTTATCATCGCCGGGTCGGTTACCTTCTCGCAGATATTGGCCTTTTCCGGCGCGTCATCCGGGCTGTCCGCGCTGGTGCTTGAGGGGGATCTGGGGCCATTGACGATCATTATCGGGATGCTGGTGATTTTGTTTTTCCTTGGCTGTTTTATGGATCAGGTCTCGATGATGCTGATCACTATCCCGCTTTATATGCCGATTGTCGGCCAGCTGGGCTTTGATCCGGTCTGGTTCGGTGTTCTGATGCTGATTGTGCTGGAAATATCACTGGCTACGCCGCCTTTTGGCTTGCTGCTGTTTGTGATGAAAGGGGTGGCCCCGGAAGGCACCACGCTGGAGCAGATTATCCTGTCTGTGCTGCCCTTTATCTTGCTGTCGATTTTGGTGGTTGTGATGATTATCATCTGGCCTTCGCTGGCCACTTTCCTGCCTGAGATGATGGAGAGAATGCGCTAGAGGTGCTGAGCTGATGACAGATACGCAGCAGATAACCCTGACCCTCAATGGAGAGGCAAAAACCCTGAAGGTGAGCGCCCGCACACATCTGGCAGACGCGCTGGCCGATGCGGGCAGCTCCCTGCCGGTGCTGGGCTGTGAGCATGGGGTTTGCGGGGCCTGCACCTTGATGATGGATGGGGTATCGTTGCGCAGCTGCCTGATTCTGGCAGTGCAGGCGGACCGGGCGGATATTCAAACGGTGCAGGGTTTGCAGGATAGCCCGGTTCTGCAGCTCTTGAATGCTGCCTTTTTGAAACATCAGGCACTGCAATGCGGCTATTGCACCAGTGCCATGCTGATCACGGCCCATGAATGGCTGAACAGCCAGCCCGGTGATATTTCCCGCCAGGCCGCAAGAGAGGTGATTAGCGGCAATCTGTGTCGCTGCACCGGCTATGAGGCGATAATAAATGCGCTGGTTGAGGTGGCCACCCGGCTGCGGGCTGACCCGATGGACAGCCAGCCAAAACCCGCCGGGCCAGCATGACTGCCCCAGACAGGCATAGTCAGCGTATGCTGGCCGGGGGAGGCCGTTTCATTGCCCGAATGAGCCGCCCGAACATGGTGTATATGGCGGTGCTGAGGAGCCCGCAGGGGGGCTGCCGGATAGAGCATCTGGATTTGACGGCGGCGCGGGCCTGTGCAGGAGTCCACAGCGTTTATAGCTTTGCTGACTTGCCAGATGATCAGCAATATATCGCAACCAGGCTGGCGCATATTTCCCTGAGCGGAGAGCAGCAGCAGCCGCTGCTGGCAGACGGGCAGACGCGCTTTCAGGGCGAAGCGGTGGCAGCTGTTCTGGCCGAGAACCGGGCGCTGGCTGAGGATGCGCTGGAGGCGATTGAGCTATCGCTCAGCCCGGCGGATATTGCCCCGCCAGCTGGCAGTCTGGCCTTTGAGCGGGTTTTCACTGGCGGGGCGATGCCACAATCCGCCCATACCAGCCTGTCGCTTGACTTCCAGTTCGCCAGGCAAGCCGGAGTGGCGCTGGAGCCGCGCGGGCTGGTCGCTGAATATGATGAATTTTCCGGCCAGTTGACCGTCTGGCAAAATCACCAATCCCCGCACATGATGAAGGCCCTCTATGCCCGCTTGCTGGGCCTGCCTGAAGTTTCGGTGCGGGTGATTGCTGGCGATGTTGGCGGCGCGTTTGGGGTCAAGCTGCACGCCTATGGTGATGATCTGCTGGCGGTTTTGCTGGCGCGTCTTTCTGGGCGACCTGTCTCTTTCCAGCTGGACAGGCTGGAAAGCTTTGTCAGTGATGCCCATGCCCGCCATTTTGACGCTCACGCCCGGCTTGATCTTGATAAGGATGGCCGTATTTGCGGTCTGCAGGCGGACTATACCAACCATATCGGGGCCTATGGGCTGTATCCGCGATCCAGCGTCGGGGATGCGATTCAATGTGGCCTGTTCAGCGGGGCTGCCTATCAGATACCGGCCTGTGACATCACCGTGCAAAGCCGCTGGCAGCACCGCCCGCCCACCGGGGCAATTCGCGGTGTCGGTCAGCCTATCCCCTGCAGCGTTACAGAACAGCTGATGGATGCAGCCGCACGGGCCACCGGCCGCGACCCGCTGGCTTTTCGGCTGGATCATCTGGCAGCGGACAGCCAGAGCAATCAAAAAACGCCGGCCGGAGTGCCGCTAGGCCAGCTGTCGCTGGTGGCCTGTCTGGAAAAGCTGGCTGTGGAGATGGGCTATCAGCAGTTGCGGGAGAAGCAGCAAGAGGCGCTGGCAAAGGGGGAGATGCTGGGTATTGGCCTGATCAGCTTTATTGAACAGACCAGCCCCGGCCCCGGCCTTTATGGCCCGGCTGAATTGCCTATTACGGCTGAGGATAGATGCGAAATCCGCGCTG
>JADHLK010000060.1 GCA_016780695.1 Alphaproteobacteria bacterium
CGCATGAGGAGGAACTGCATCAGAATACCCGCGATTGGGGCGCCAAAAACAAGGTGCCGGTCTATGAGCGGATGGGAATTGGCCATCAGGTTGCTGCCGAGCTGGGCTATGCCACCCCGGGGGCTTTTGCGGTGCATTTTGACGGGCATATCTCTCAGCTGGGCACTTACGGCACGCTGGCTATCGGCGTGCGGCGGCATTTGCTGGAAGCCTTTGTCAAAGAATATATCAAGCTGAAAGTGCCGGCCACGACGCGCATCAATCTGAACGGCAAGCTACAGCCCGGCGTCACCGCCCGTGATATTTTTCATCATATTGTGCGGGTGGTCGGCCCATCTGGCTGTCGCGGCACGGTCATGGAGCTGGGCGGCTCAGCCCTGCAGCATTTATCACTCGAAGGGCGGCAGACGATCACCTGCCTTGCTATGTTCACCGGCGCGATCACCGCCATTATCAACCCGGATCAAACGGCGCTGGATTATGCCTTGCCGCGTGCCCGGCTGGGCCTGGAGGTGCAATTTTCGGATGCGGATGCAGACTATGCGGCGGTGCATGATATTGATGTCTCGCATCTGGCCCCGATTGTGGTAATACCGCCGAACCCGGCCAATACCCGTGATTTGACTGATTTTGCCGGCACCGAGATTCATCTGGGCTATCTGGGTTCTTGTGCGTCCGGGCGGCTGGAAGATTTGCGCATGGCTGCTGAGGTGCTGGAGGGGCGGCAGATAAAGCCGGGCTTTCAGCTGCATGTTGTGCCAACCAGCCAGTCGATCATGGAACAGGCCGCCCGCGAGGGGACATTGGCAACCCTGATAGCAGCTGGTGCCTATGTAACCTCCTCCTCTTGCGATTATTGTTTTGGCCGGATGGGCGTGATGAGCGACGGCCAGGCCGCGGTCTCTACCGGCACCTTGAATGTGCGCGGACGCATGGGCAGTCCTGATTCAGAGATCTATATCGTCAACGCGGCAGCCGTGGCAGCCGCGGCGATAGAGGGCTGTATTGCTGACCCGCGCAAATATCTGAAGGTCTGAAGATGGGGCTTGCTAATCTTAACGGCCGGGTGGCCTGGATTTTTGAAGAAACAGATTTTGATGTTGACCAGATTGTCGGGGTTAAAAACATCAAAATCAAGGATGCTGATGAGCTGGCCAGGCTGGCCATGGCGGAATATGAGGCAGATTTTGCCGATAAGGTGAAGCCGGGCGATCTGCTGATCGGCAATGTGAATTTTGGCTATGGCCATCCGCATTATCCGCCGATGATAGCGATGCGCAAGCTGGGCATTGCCGGGGTGCTGGCTGAGAGCTTTGCCCCGGGCTATTGGCGCGGCGAGATAGCGATGGGCTTTCCGCAAATCCCCTGCCCGGGAATTCTGGGCCGGGTGGCGCGCTGGGATGAGCTGGAAATCATCTGGCAGGACAATCTGGTCCGCAATGTCACACAAGGCACTGAATTCGGCTTTGAGCCGCTGCCAGAAGGTGATCTGCTGATGCTGGAAGCTGGCGGTATCGTTGGATATTTGCATGAACGAAACAAGAGGGAGCAGGCTGATGGCTGAGGGAAACATGGCTGAATTTGCACGCAAGGTGCGCGCAGGTGAAACCCAATTTGTGGCAGGCTGTTATGATGCCATGTCCGGCTTGTTGGCACAAAAGGCCGGTTTCAAGGCGGTGATGTCCTCTGGCTTTGCGGTATCCGCCAGCCATCTGGGTTTCCCGGATGTGGAGCTCTATACAATGAGCGAAAATCTGGCCGTGGTGCGCAATATCACCGCCGCTGTCTCGGTCCCGCTGATAGCGGATACCGATACCGGCTATGGCAATGCTATCAATGTCATGCGCACCGTGCGGGAGTTTGAGAATGCCGGGGTGGCCGGCATGATATTTGAGGATCAACTCTCGCCGAAAAAATGCGCCGCCTGTGCCAATCGTATTGAATTAATCCCGCCTGTTGAGGCAGTGGCCAAAATCCGCGCTGCGGTAGAGGCCCGCCAGAATAAGGATGTGCTGATCATTGCCCGCACGGATGAGCTGGAAGAAGCAGATGCTATTGCCCGCGCCAAGCTCTATGTTGAGGCTGGAGCCGATCTGATTCAGCCGATCAGCCGCTGTTTCAGCGATCATGACGGGCTGAAACGGCTGCGGGAGGCGTGCGGTGTGCCCCTCTCCTTGCAAATTCTGGGCTGGCTGGAAAGTGATTTGAGCGCCGATCAGATAAGAGAGGTGGCCGGGCTGGCCTGCTATCCGCTGGTTGGGCTGATGAGCGCGGCAAAAAGCCTGCAGGAAAATTATGCCGGCCTGGCCCGCGATCTGTCCTCAGCCAATCTGCCGCATCCGAAAATGAGCATGGATGAGTTCCGCCAGTTCATTGGCTTTGAGGAAATCGAAAAGGAACAGGAACGTTTCTTGCTGACCGAATAGGAGGCTGGCGTAATCCGGTCTGCCTGCAACCTTGGAACAAGGCCCTTTTCATCATGGATTTTCACCTGAGCGAAAAAACCACAGAGCTGCGTGACCGCCTGACCCGTTTCATGGAGGCGCATATTCTGCCGGCCGAGCAGCCCTTTCGCGATTATATGCACAAGACCGGGAACAAATGGGTCACCCCGCCGCTGATTGAGGATTTGAAAGAAAAGGCGCAGCAGGAAGGGCTGTGGAACCTGTTTGTGCCGCTGGCCCATGGCGGCACGCTCAGCAATCTGGACTATGCCCCGCTGGCTGAGGTCATGGGGCGGGTCTGGTGGTCGCCGGAGGTTTTCAACTGCAATGCCCCGGATAGCGGCAATATGGAAACGCTGTTGCTTTATGGCAGTGAGGCCCAAAAAGAGCGCTGGCTGAAGCCGCTACTGGCTGGCCAAATCCGCTCCGGCTTTGCGATGACTGAGCCAGATGTCGCCTCTTCTGATGCAACCAATATCCGCACCTCTATTGTGCAGGACGGAGACTCCTATCTCATCAATGGCCGCAAATGGTATACCACCGGAGCGATGCGCGAAAGCTGCGAGATTCTGATCGTGATGGGCCAGAGCGATCCAGAAAATGAAAACCGCCATCAGCGCCAATCGATGATTCTGGTGCCGAAAAATACGCCCGGGGTGACGGTGGTTCGCCATGTTACCAATTTCGGCTATGATGATGCGCCGTTTGGCGAGCCGGAGCTGTTATTTGAAAATGTGCGCGTGCCGGCGGAAAATATGCTGCTCGGCGAGGGGCGCGGTTTTGAGATAGCCCAAGGCCGGCTGGGGCCGGGGCGGATTCACCATTGTATGCGCCTGATCGGAGCAGCCCAGCGGGCCTTGGAGCTGATGCTGGACCGGGTGGAAAAGCGCACGACTTTTGGCCGCCCTCTCTCACAGCACCAGTCAGTGCGTGAGGATATTGCCCGTTCCTGGTCCGAGATTGAACAGGCCCGGCTGCTAACGCTGAAAGCTGCTTATATGATTGATCAAAATGGAAGCAAAGCGGCCCGCGATCATATTGCTGCGATTAAGATTATCGTGCCCTCCATGGCCCAGACCGTTATTGACCGGGCGATTCAGATTCATGGCGGCATGGGTCTGACTGAGGATTTGCCACTGGCAGAATTGTTCAACTATGCGCGCCAAATCCGTCTGGCAGACGGGCCGGATCAGGTGCATATGATGGCTCTTGGTCGCCAGCTGGTGCGCGCCTGGCACGCTGAAGATACGGCCCCATGACCCGCTTGCCAGCGTTGGACAAGAACCGGCTGGCCGCCTATTTGGAAGCCGAATTGCCCGAATTTTCAGGTTTGCAGGAAATCACCGGCTTTGCTGATGGCCAGTCCAACCCGACCTATTTGCTCACTGCCAGAAGCGGGCGTTTCGTTTTGCGCCGCAAGCCGGCCGGGCAGTTGCTGAAATCAGCCCATGCGGTGGATCGCGAATATCGGGTCATGCGGGCTTTGGCCGATAGTCCGGTGCCGGTGCCGGAAATGCTGCATTTATGCCTCGATGAGACGATCATCGGTTCGGTATTTTTTGTGATGCGCTTTGTTGCCGGGCGCACCTTTTGGAACCCGGCCCTGCCAGAGCTGGACCCACCCAGCCGGGCGCGCTGCTATGATCAGATGAACAAGGCTCTGGTCGCAATCCATTCAGTTGATCCAGACATGGCCGGGCTATCAGATTTCGGCAAGCCGGGTAATTATTTTGACCGCCAGATCAGCCGCTGGACAGACCAGTATCGCAAATCAGAGACCGAGATTATTCCCGATATGGAAGCGGTGATCAGCTGGCTGGAAGCAAACCGCATCCCGGATGACGGGCGGGCAGGGCTGGTGCATGGGGATTACCGAATCGATAATATGATTTTTTCCGAAACCGGCGATCAGCTGCTGGCGGTGCTGGATTGGGAATTATCGACACTGGGCCATCCTTTTGCCGATCTGGCCTATCAATGCGCGGTTTGGCGGATGCCACCCAGCCGGGTGTTGCATGGGCTAAGATCAGCTGACCGGGCCCAGCTCGGCATCCCGGATGATGCCGCCTATATCGCCGATTATTGCCGCCGCATGGGGCTGGACGGAATAGATAATTGGCCCTTTTATCTGGTGTTTAGCCTGTTCCGTCTGGCGGCGATTGTGCAGGGGGTGAAAAAGCGGGCGCTGGATGGTAACGCTGCCAGCAGCCATGCAACAGAGGTGGGCGCGCTGGTCTTCCCACTGGCCGCCGAGGCCGCCCATATAGCTGAATTTGGCAGCTGAGAACCGGCTTTTCCGGCCGCTGGTTTTCAGCCAAACAGGAGAGGAAAAAATGCTTGGACAGATGATGCACCGGCCCTTGTGCACGACCACCATACTCAGCCATGCCAGGACTGCTTTTCCAGCTGCCCGGATTATCTCGCGCGGGCAGGATAAGAGCGTATCCCATTTTGATTTTGGCCAGCTGTCCGGGCGCGTGGCCCAGCTGGCCAACTGGCTGGTTGCACAGGCGATTGGCGTGGGCGACCGGGTGGCAACATTGGCCTGGAATGATCATCGCCATCTGGAACTCTATTACGCAATCGCCGGTATCGGGGCGGTGTGCCATACGGTGAATCCGCGTCTACCAGTGGATAATATCGCCTATATTATAGAGCACGCCGAAGATCGGCTACTTTTTGTAGATCCGGGCTTTTTGCCGCTACTGCCAGATATTCTGGCCAAGGTGAAAAACCCGCCTGAGATTGTCCTGCTATCCGAACTTGCGGGCAGTGCGGCGGCGCGGCAAGCGATAGCGGCGCATGATCTGGGCACTTATGAAACGCTGATCCAAGATCAGCCGGAGGCTTTTGACTGGCCGGAATTTGATGAGAATACCGCCTGCGGTATTTGCTATACCTCCGGGACAACCGGCAACCCTAAGGGCGTTCTTTATTCGCACCGCTCCACCGTGCTGCACGCGATGCAGGTGGCGATTTCCTTTTCCTCTATTCTGCGGGAGGGGCAAAGGGTGCTTTCGCTGGTGCCGCTGTTTCATGTCAATGCCTGGGGGCTGCCCTATACCTGTGCGCTGGTGGGGGCCTCACCTGTTTTTGCCGGCCCGCATCTGGACGGGGAAAGCCTGTTTGAGTTGATGCAGGCAGAACAGGTCAATTCGGTATGGGGGGTGCCGACCGTGCTGACCAGCCTGTTACAAGAGATTGACAAGAGAGGGTGCCTGCCTGCCGGTTTTGACAATATTCTGGTTGGTGGCTCAGCCGTCTCCGCCTCTTTTATAGAGGCTTATGAAAAGCTGGGTATAAGCGTGAACCATGCTTGGGGCATGACAGAAATGAACCCGATTGGCACGCAAGGCTCTATTGCCCCGGAAATGCAGCAGCTGCCGCGGGCCGAGCTAACCCGCTTAAAACTGCGTCAAGGCCGCAAGATTTTTGGCATTGAAATGAAGCTGGTTGATCAGGCCGGCCAAGAGATCGCTCAAGATGGCAGGCAATCAGGTGAGCTGCTGGTGCGCAGCAATACAACCGCCGCCCAATATTTCAAAAATCCGCAAGCCACCGCAGAGGCCTTTGATGCAGAAGGCTGGTTCCGCACCGGCGATATTGCCAATATTGATGCGACCGGCAATTTGCTGATCACCGACCGAGCCAAGGATTTGATTAAATCAGGCGGCGAGTGGATCAGCTCTCTTGAGCTGGAGAATATCATCCTGTCGCACGCGGCGATTGCAGATTGTGCGGTGGTCGCAGCAGCGCATGAAAAATGGGATGAACGCCCCTTGATAGTGGCCGTGCCGAAACGCAATCCGGCGGATTATTCTGCCGCTGACAAAGACGCTCTTTTTGCCGAATTGCTGGATTTATTGCGCCAGAATCTGCCCAAATGGCAATTGCCGGACGGGCTGGTTCTGCTGGATCAGCTGCCATTGACAGCGACCGGCAAAATATCAAAAATCAAGCTGCGGGAGCAGTTCCATACCTACTTTTCCAAAGCGGAGTGACAAGACCATGTCCCTATTTGAGAAAAACCAGAATATCGGCTCAGCCCCTGATGGGGTGCCGAAATTTGATAGCCCGCCGCTCAGCGAATTGCGCGCCCCACGCTGTCCGCCCTATGTGGAAATTACTGAGTCTGACCAGCTGCTGCCCTATCTCGAACATGTGGCCCGCCGCCCGTATAATCATGGGCTGAATGCCTGCTGGGATTTGCAGGAAGGCGAGCGGGTGATGCTGCGGGTAGATAATTGGCACAGTGAGCTAACCATTCAGGCCTGTCAGAAGATTCTGGAAAAATACAAGGTCAAATATGAGATCAAAAGGATTGACCGCGGGCCTGTTCCGCAATGGGTTGGTGCTGATGAGGTGGATTATTACCTGTTCCGAACCAAGGAATTGGCGGAATGGATGGATATGTGGGAAGAGGAAGAAAAAAAGCAGCAATTTGACAAGATTCTGATGGGCTATGGCGGCCCGGTGCTGGCGGAGCGCTTTATCAAAATCCAGCGGATGCCTTTTATCACCCCGGAAATTCTGGCCTCTCCGGCGCACGCCATGCCGATAGAGGTGCTGAACGCGATTGATCGCTGGACCTGGGATCGCATTCGCACCGCCAAGCGCGCCCGCATCATTGACCCGGAAGGCACCGATATTTCCTTTACCAACCATCCCGAATATTGGGACAGCAAGCGCGAATTCTACAATGCCGAGCTGACCGAGGCGACTTGGACGGACAACCCGCATTTCGGCAAGCAATATCTGCCCGGCCATATCACTGGCAGGCCCTGGATGTTCCACCCTTTCAAGGAAGATGGCTGCGGGGTTATCGCTGGCACGACCAACCATATCGCGCCTTGCGACTGGACCCAGCTGGTGGTGGAAAACTCCCGCATCACGGAGATCCGCGAGGGCGGGGCATTTGGCCGGAAACTGCGCGAGGTGATGGAACAGACCAAGGATATACATTATCCGACTTTCCCCGACAAAGGCATCATGCATTGGTGGGAAGCCTCTATCGGAACCAATCCGCATATTCACCGCCCGCGCAAGGATTTTCCGTCCGGCTTTGTGAATTGTCTTTATGAGCGGGTGCGCTCCGGCGTGATCCATATGGGCTTTGGCACAATTATTTCCTCTATGGCAGAAAGACAGGCGGCACGCGCAGGCCATCTGGTCGGCCATTGGCACCTGCATCTCTATTTCCCGACCTACACAACCGAGCGGGAGGGCGATAATGAGACGCTTATCGAAAATGGCCGCCTGCTGGCGCTGGATGATCCGGCTATCCGCAAGCTGTGCGCCAATTATGGAGACCCAGAAATGTGGCTGGATGAAAGCTGGAACCCAGCCGTGCCGGGCATCAATATGCCGGGCGATTATTGGGAACATTACGCTGCCGACCCGCTGCATTGGGTAAAGACCGAGCTGGAAGTCTGCCGCCATTATCACCCGGCCTTCATGCAGATGGTCGGGGCTGACGGCAAATATTGCCATGGGGCGGGGGCAGATTGGTGGCGCGGGGGCTGCGTCAATCACAGCGGGGTTGAAAGCCCGCTACTGCCCAGTAATTGTTCTTGTGGTGGACATCATTGAGCTGCCATGGTGGGATGGGGCGGCCTTGCTGCTTGATTTGCCAGCCAAGGCCCCCTACATTATCTCTAACGGCTATCCCTTTGGATAGGATCGCTGGCCCAACTTGGAGCCGTGATCTGTAACGCGCTTGCAAAAAAAAGGAGCATTTCATGGCGACGATCAGTGTTTCAGATGCCAGTTTTCAAAAAGATGTGCTGGAAGCGGACAGCCCGGTGCTGGTCGATTTCTGGGCCGAATGGTGCGCGCCATGCAAGATGATTGCCCCGTCTTTGGATGAATTATCAAATGAGATGGCCGATCAGCTGACCATCGCCAAAATCAATATTGATGAAAATCCAAACACCCCGATGAACTATTCCGTGCGCGGCATCCCGACCTTGCTGATCTTCAAGGGCGGTGAGGTTATTGCTGAAAAAGTCGGCACTGTGCAGAAATCCCAGCTGCAAGCCTGGATCACAGACGCGCTGTCCAGATAGGCCGGCGCATTAATCCCGGCGCATTTTTCCCGGCGCATTAATCTGGTAATGTCTCATTTTCCGCAAGGATAATGCCTGCCAAATAGAGCGATCCGCAAATCAGC
>JADHLK010000061.1 GCA_016780695.1 Alphaproteobacteria bacterium
AACCGCTGTGTAAGCCCCGCTGCCTTCGAGAACAAAGCGCAAGGCTGACTGGGTATGGCGATGCGCCGGGGCAATCTCGCCGGGCAGGACCAGCTGTACACCGGCATAGAGGCAGGTGGTGATCCGCGATTGCCCGCGCAGGCCCGGATTTTCCAGTATCAGAACGCGTCTTTCAGCCTCGCGTGCCGTGATCAGCTCTCCGGCCTCGGTCATGGCGGCGCGAATATCGCTGAACCGCCAGCCAAAGGGCTGGCAGGCAGATTGCGGATGCGGGGTCACCAAATCAGATAGCACCGTCCAGAGCGGGGTCATATTCTGGCCATCAATGCGGCTGTAAAAATCTAGTCTTTTGGCTTCTATATCCTGATCCGGCATGAGGGTGTCCTTTTCGCCCGTGGCTTTGCGTCAGCTGCGTGATAAGAAAATCGCCTCATCCTGTCTTAACGCATTTCAATTTGAGCAGCAAATTTTGGCGAAAACGCAGCCAGCCTTTGCCGGTCCACCCGCCCGGAGCGGGTGATATAGGCTTCGGCAAAGGCGAGGGGAGACAGCTTCAAATGCTGGTCAAACTGATCATACCAGCTGGCCGATTTATCCGCCGCAGCAACGATTTTTGCAGCAACTGGCGGGCGTGTCTGCTGGAAATGCTCCAGCCCATCTGCCAGAGTGTCCGCATCTTGCAGGGATTTGGTCAGCGCGATGGCATCCTCAAAGGCCAGTCTGGTCCCGGAGCCAACCGAAAAATGGGCGGCATGGGCAGCATCGCCTATCAGCACCTTATGGCCGGAGACCCATTTATTGCACCAGAGGCGGGGAAAACGCCGCCAATTTGATTTATTGGTCAGCAAGGGTCGGCCTTCCAGCGTCTCGGCGAAAATTTCGGCACACAGGCGGGCTGAGGCGGCCTCATCCATCGCCTCCAGATCGAGGGCGGCAAAACTGGCCGCGTCCGTTTCCACGATAAAGGTGGAATGAGCAGCCCCGCCAGTTTCAGCATAGCGATAATGATGGGCATTCAGGCTGAGGCGCTGGCCGCCACGCTCTATCTGGCGAAAGGTCTGGGTCAGCTGGGGAAAGCCCATCGCCACCCCAAACCAAGCAAACCGATTGCTGAACTGGCCTGTCTGGCTCTCAAAACCAGCCGGATCAGAAAGCCGCACCAGCGAGTTGATGCCATCTGCCCCGACCAGCAGATCGCCGTCCAGCTGAGCCAGATTTTCCAGCCGCTGATTATAGAAAATCTCTATATCCAGCTGGCGCGCGCGCGTCTGCAGCAAAGTCAGCAGCCGCAACCGGCCTATCGCGGCAAAGCCTATCCCGTCAATAACCAGCGAGCGATCAGGATGATCCAGCATCATATCCTGCCAGCGCTCCATCTCTGGCGTGATAAGCCGCAGCAATTCCGGGTCATCTCGGCCCAGAAAATCCAGTGCCCCGTCAGAAAAGACAACCCCGAAACCGAAGGTCGCGTCCGGGCTGTTCTGTTCGATCACCCGCAAGCGGGCTTGCGGAAAGGCCCGTCTTAGCTGGATAGCCAGGCACAGGCCGGCCGGCCCGGCCCCCAGAATATCATAGCTGGCCTTGGCAGGATGCTGTTTCATGACGGGCTTTTGGTCCAGCTGGCAAAAGACCCGCCACTGGCGGCCAGCTCTGTTATCAGCGGCGCGATTTCCCATAAGACAGGCTCATCTGCTGCCAGTTTTTTGAGGCTGGCATGAATGGATTTTGCCCCTATCTGGTCGGCGTGCCAGGCCAGCCCGCCCCGCCAGCGCGGAAACCCGAAGCCATGCACCATCACCAGATCTATATCTGCCCCGCTGGCGGCCATGCCCTCCCCAAGAATATGCGCCGCCTCATTGATCATGGCCAGCAACAGGGTTTCCTGAATCTCGGCTTCTGGAATGACGCGCCGTTCCACCCCGGCGAGGCGGCTTTCCTCCAGAATCAAATCCTCTACCATCGGATCTTCCATTTGCCCGCCCATATCATAGCGATACCAGCCGGTGCCAGTCTTGCGCCCCAGCCGGCCTGATTCGCACATCCGGTCAGCTATCTTGACATAGGGGCGGTTCGGATCGCGGGTGGCGGCCTTGCGCTTGCGCGTTGCCCAGCTGATATCCAGCCCGGACATATCCTGTGTCTCATAAGGGCCCATCGCATAGCCAAAGGCGCGCATCGCCTCATCTATCTCAGTCGGAATACTGCCTGACAGCAGGAGAATATCTGCTGATTCCCGCATCCTGAAATTAATCCGGTTTCCAATAAAGCCATCACAAACACCTGTAATAACAGGTGTTTTACGCAGCTTCTCTGCCAGATCAAACCCGGCGCGCAAGGCCAGATCACTGGTCTGGCTGGCACGCACCACCTCCAGCAATTTCATGATATGGGCGGGACTGAAAAAATGCAGCCCCAGCAGACGCGACGGGTCAGCAAGCGCGCTGGCCATCTCATCAATATCCAGATAGGAGGTATTGGAGGCCAGCACAGCCGAGGGGGCTGCTGTCTCCAGCTTGGCAAATAATTCTTTTTTAACTGCCATATCCTCAAACACGGCTTCGATCACAATGTCGGTCTCTGCCAGATTCTCAAAGCTGGCCTGCACTATGATGCGGGTGAGCGCGCTGTCATGTGCCTCCTGGCTCAATAATCCGCGCTTCAGCCCGGCCGCGGCCAGCCTCGCCAGATTGCTGCTGGCCCGTTCGGCAGCGCTTTCATCCATTTCCACGACACAGACCTCCAGCCCGGCCTGATCCAGCGCCCAGGCAATCGCTGCACCCATAGTGCCGCCGCCAATAACCGCGGTTTTTTGCAAGCTGGCAGGCTGGGTAGCCTTTTTCAGCCAGCCGGGTGTTCTGGCGGCCCGCTCGGCAAAGAAGATATGGCGCAGGGCGCGGCATTGCGGGGATTGCCGCAGAGACAAAAACGCCTCTCTTTCCGCCTTGATCCCGTCGGCAAAGCTGGTATCTGAGGTCATTTCAATCAAATCGGCGGCGCGTTGCGGGGCATCTTGACCGCGCATTTTACGGGCGGCACTCTGGCGGGCTTCTATGCCGGCCTGCTTGTCAGCGGGCGGATTCGGTGCCTCAGCCAGCAGCGGCCTGGCCAGCAGCGTGGCCAGATCCTGAGCCAGTGCAGCAGCCAGAGGGTCCGCTTCAACCGCATCAATCAGGCCAATGGAAAGGGCTTTTTGCGGGGCTAGCGGCTTGCCAGTGGTTACCATCTGGAGGGCCGGGCCAATGCCAATAAGGCGTGGCAAGCGCTGGGTTGCTCCGGCTCCCGGCACCACGCCCAAAATCACTTCTGGCAGACCCAGCCGGGCATTGGGGGCCGCGATACGCCAGCGACAGGCGAGGGCCAACTCCAGACCGCCCCCCAGCGCAGCCCCGTAAATAGCGGCAATAACGGGCTTGCTGCTCTGCTCAATTTCAGCGACCAGGTCTGGCAGATGCGGCTCTATCGGCGGGGCGTCAAATTCAGCCGCGTCGGCTCCGGCAGCAAAAATTTTTTCCGAACCGGTCAGGATAATCCGCTCTATTTTCGGGTCAGCCAGGGCGGCGCGCAAATGCGCTTGTAATTGCTGGCGCAGATCAGCAGCTATCGCATTCACCGGAGGCCGGTTTAACCGCAGGATAGCGGCGCTGCCTGATGTTTCGAAATCAACTGCCATGCTCTTTGCCCTTTGCTTTTTCCTCGCGCTGATTTTAGACTGTTATAACAGGTAAAAAGAAGCAAAAAATGACCGCGACATGGCTGACAGAACAAACATATCCCCAATAAGTGTTAAACAGGAACAGGCGGTGGCTTGGCTGGTGCTGAACCGGCCCGGCCAGCGCAACGCCCTGTCAGCCGACCTGTTGGCTGATCTGGAAGCGGCTTTGCAAAAAATGCTGGCTGATAAAGCGGTGCGGGTGGTGATTCTGGCTGGCAGTGGCGGGCATTTTTGCGCCGGTCAGGATTTGTCTGAGCGGGATCCCCGCCAGCTGGACAAGATGCCGGATCTGGAGGCTGTCCAGAAACAGCTTTATCATCCTATTCTGGCTCGCATTGCCGAGGCTGACAAGCCGGTTATCGCGGCAGTGGACGGCATAGCTGCCGGGGCCGGGGCCGGGCTGGCCCTTCATTGCGATCTGGTTCTGGCCAGCAAGGAGGCGCGTTTCTATCTGGCCTTTGCCAGGCTGGGGCTGGCGGTAGATGCTGGTCTTGGCTGGCATTTGGTACGCCAGCTGGGCCGCGCGCGCACCGCCGGGCTGCTGATGACCGGGGGCAGCCTCAGCGCCGAGGAAGCCCATGCGGCCGGTCTGGTCAGCCGGGTTTGTGAGGGAAGCGCACAAGAGGCAGCTGCTGACCTGGCCGCCCAGCTGGCCGCCGGGCCGCAACAGGCATTGGCTGAGATTAAACTGCTCTGCCGCCAGGCGGGCCAGCTTGATTTTGCAGCCTATCTGCAAGCCGAAGCCGCAGGGCAGGGGCGGGCCGGGGCGCACCCGGACTATGCCGAAGGGGTGCTGGCTTTCCTGCAGAAACGAGCAGCGGAATTTGGCTAGCAGCCAGACCGGGCGTTACCTTATTTTTCACGAGGCAGCGGCGTTCAAAAGCGGCTGGATAAGGGCCAGCAATTCGCGGCTGCTCTCCCCGACATTTTTGCCGCTGGTCTCAATCTGGTAATCGGCATTGCCATAGGCCGCCTGCCGCCTTTCCAAGAGGCTGCGCAAAATCTGCATCGCTTCGGGCTGGCCGGACATGGGCCGGTCATCCCCCTGGGCCCGCACACGCGCCATATAGTCTTCCGGGGCCGCTTTTAGCCACACGGTATGACAGGCCTTGTTCAGCAGCTGCACGCTTTTGCTGTCCTCAACAATGCCGCCGGACAGGGCCAGAATAACCTCAGTCTTCTCAGCGCATATATCTTGCAGCAGCTGAAATTCCATCTTGCGATATTCTTCGGGCCCGTAAAGCTCCATCAATTCGGAAAGCGACATACCCGCCTTCTGGCGGATGAAATCATTGATTTCGACAAATTCAACGCCGGTCTGGGCAGCAATAATCCGGCCCAGCGTGGATTTACCGGCTCCGCGCAGCCCGATAAGTGCGATCCGCTGGCCGCGCCCCTGCGGCGTACTGGCCTGTTCCAGAATAGTGTCAATCTGGCAGCGCAGCTTGTCCGGCAGCCGGTGATAGCGCATCTCCAGCGAGTTTTCTGCCCATTGCGGGCTTTCCTGTTTGCTGACCAGCCAGGCCAGATCACAGCCCAGCGCCGTTGCCACCTTGTCCAGCAGGGCAATGGACATATTGCCGGAGCCTGCTTCCAGCTGCGCCAGATAGCGCTGCGAGACACCGGATAATTCAGACAAGGCCCGGCGGGAGAGCTGGCGGGACTTACGGGCGGCGCGGGTTTTGTTACCCAAACGGGCCATTAAATCAGCTGGTGCTTCTGGTCTGTCCCATTGCTGATCATCCATCTTCTGTTCCCCCGCCTTGCCAGAGCCTAGTAGGTCTCTACATGATAGCGGCCTTCATCGCGCAGGCGATCGCGCAATTCAGGCCAATTCATGCCGGCCTCCCCGGCGATTTCTGCAAAGGCTTCATGCACCCCGTCTTCCATCTCTTTCAGCCCGCAAATATAGACATTGAGCTGTGGGTCAGCCAGCCAGCCGGTCAGAAATGCGCTCTCTTCCCGCATCCGATCCTGAACCCAGGCCTTGGGCTGGTCTGCCACCCGGCTAAAAGCATAGAATTTGGCCATGAAATCTTCACTGACTTTGCCAAGCGGCCCGAAATAGGGCAGCTCTTCCGGGCTGCGCGCCCCAAAGAACAGGGCCATTTGCCCGGTGCGTTCAGGCTGCGTGCGCTGGCGGCGCATGGTAAAGCCGCGAAACGGAGCGGCCCCGGTGCCGGTGCAAATCATCAACAGCTTTTCCGCCGGGTCTTCCGGCATCAGGAAAGTGGCCCCGAACGGGCCGGTCAGCTGCACCTCACTGCCGATTTCCAGATCACACAGATAGTTTGAACACAGCCCCTCCGGCTCACGCTTGACAGTCAGGGCAAAATTATTGCTGTTCTGTTTTTCCCCATCACGCGGGCTGGAAATAGAATAGAGGCTCGGCAGATGCGGCTTTCTGGCAGCATCAGTTCCGGGCGGCAGGATACCGACCGACTGGCCTTCCAGAACTGGCAGGCGTTGCTCACCCATATCCAGAATAATATGCCGGATATCGGAGCTGGCTGTCTCTGCGGTGAGGCGGAAATTGCCCTGCACCCGCGCTAGGGCCGGCTTGCCCAGATTAAAAAGATTGATCGAGGGTTTGGCCGCCGAGGCCGGGGCCTTTGACTTACCGCCCGCCCCTTGATGCGCCTCGGTCAGCAATTGGGCCACACTGTCATCCAGCGCCTCAAGGCTGGTTTCTGCAGAGTCTCCTTTGGTCTCGTCAAAACTTTCCTGTTCCGGCAAATCCATCCAGCTATACTGATCTTCCAGCGAATAGGGCGTGCTCACCACGCGCCATTCATCAATCGAACCGGTCGGGCAGGGGGCGATACAATCCATGCAGAAATTGCATTTCTCAGCATCCACGACAACATTATTGTCATCATGCTCTATCGCCCCGACCGGACAAGTCATCTCACAGGTATAGCATCGGATACAGATTTCTGGATCAATCAGATGCTGCTTGACAGGTGCGTTCATTGCCTTTGGTCTCTGCTCAACAGTTAATGTATAACCAGCTTTCTGGACAGGCCAGCCTATACATGCAGCTGCACATATTCGAAATCACCCGGCTTGTTATCAATGCCGACTTTCGGCGCGGCAATCCAGCCCGCATATTGGCCAGGTTCGGTGCAGGGCTTCATCAAGGACTGGATGAAGGCCCCGTCATCTGAAGTAGGCAGCCAGTTATATTTTTCAGCCTGCCATTGCTCAGCCGAAATGATCAGCCCGTTCGGGGTAATAGGCTGGTCGGCAAACAGGCCAATCTGGCGGTGAAAACCAACATGCGGCAGCTTCAGCTCAAAGGACACGCCAGCCTTGGCAATTGCCCGGTTCCAACGCGACACGCCGCCGCCGGCATCCCGGCTGTAATCATCGCGCAGCCGCATGTTGATAGCGGATAGAGCAGGGACAGCCTTTTCGACAATCTGGCCATCCTCCATCTGCAGGACTGTGTAAGTGTCATTATGCAGCTGATGGTCATCCTCAATGCGGGTTTCCATATAGCGGCCCTTGATACCGGCATTAAAGGCGTTGGCCGCGTTGGTAGAGACTTCCTGACCGAACAGATCCAGCGACAGCGAATAATGGAGATTCAGCTTTTTCTGGATGGTCGGCAGGTCAATCACACCCAGCGCCCGCACTTTTTCAATATCACAGGGATCATCAATGCCAGCCTCTACCATGGCCTGACAGGTGCGCTCAATCGTCCGGCCAACACCGGTTTCCCCCACAAACATATGATGGGCTTCCTCGGTCAGCATGAAGCGGCAGGTTCGGGAGAGCGGATCAAAGCCGGACTGGGCCAGCGATTCCAGCTGCATCTTGCCATCCCGGTCAGTGAAATAGGTGAACATGAAAAAGGACAGCCAGTCGGGCGTTTCCTCATTAAACGCGCCCAGCATCCGCGGGGCTTCATCTGAACCGGAGGTGCGCTCCAAAAGGCCGGCAGCTTCCTCGCGCCCATCTGCCCCGAAATATTTTTGCAGCAGATAGACCATCGCCCAGAGATGGCGACCTTCCTCAACATTCACCTGAAACAGGTTGCGCATATCATAAAGGGACGGGGCGGTTTTGCCCAAAAAGCGCTGCTGCTCAACCGAAGCAGGCTCAGTATCACCCTGAATCACGATCAGGCGGCGCAGCAGCGAGCGATATTCCCCCGGCACTTCCTGCCAGACAGGCTCACCCAGATGCGTGCCAAACGGAATTGTGCGCCCTTCCACCTGTGGGGCCAGCAAAATACCCCAACGATAATCCGGCATCTTTACATAATCAAACTTGGCCCAGCCCTTGGGATCAACACTCACCGCCGTGCGCAGATAGACCGGCACATCGGTAAAACCGTCCGGGCCCAGATCATGCCACCATTTAATATAGCCCGGATGCCAGCGCTCCAGCGCCTTCAGCACCCGCCGATCCCCTGACAGGCCAACATTATTCGGGATAAGGGTATCATAGCTTACATCAATTTGATCGAGCATCTGTC
>JADHLK010000001.1 GCA_016780695.1 Alphaproteobacteria bacterium
TATAATCCTAACTCTTTTATTAGAGTCATCTTGATTAAGAAGCTTAAAAAAAATGGCAGCAAAAGATCAACCGTGATTTTCATCATGAAGAAAACTGTTTTATTCAATGCAGAGAGTCAAAAATCAGGCAGGCGGGAGCTGGCCGGAAGCGGGTTTTGCCGACCAGAGCTTTTATTATCTCAGGAGACAACAACATGACAGAAATAGGCGTCGGGGTTATCGGCACGGGATTTATGGGCAAGGCTCATTCAATTGCCTATAGTGCTTCTGCTTCGGTATTTGGAACAGGCTTGCGGCCAAAGCTGGAGATTGTTTGCGATCTCAGTCCGCAGCGGGCCAGCCAGCGCGCGACTGATCTCGGCTTCTCGCGCTATACCGATAAATGGCAGGAAGTGGTTGAGGACCCGGCCGTGCAGCTGGTCTCGGTTTGCACCCCAAATGATACCCATGCTGAAATAGCGATAGCGGCACTGGCCAGAGGGAAAAATGTCTGGTGTGAGAAGCCGATGTCCACTTCGCTTGCCGACTCAGCTGCTATGGCAGAGGCCGCCGACAGCGCAAAGGCACATACGATAATCGGCTATAATTATACCAAGAACCCAGCTGTCACTCATGCCAGACGGCTGGTCGAAGAAGGGCGAATAGGACGCATTTCCGGCTTTTTTTGCCGCTATGATGTGGATAATGAGGCGGATGGTGCGCGCCCCTGGTCCTGGCGTATGTCGCGCGCCAGCTCTGGCACCGGGGCCAATGGCGATGTGTTGAGCCATGTCATTTCGATTGCCCATTTTCTGACCGGCTCGGAAATCTGCCGGGTGGTCGGGGATATGGCGATTGTGCATCCAGAACGCCGTGATCCAAATAGCCCGGACAGCCTGAAAAATGTAGATAATGATGATATGATCGCCGCGCTGGTGCATTTTGAAAATGGCGTGCATGGCCATATCGGAGCCAGCCGTGTGACCTGGGGGCGCAAATGCGGTCTGCGTTGGGAATTGCATGGCACGGAGGGCACGATTTGTTTTGATCAGGAAAGGCTGAATGAGCTGCAGCTCTTTACCCGCGGGGATGATCTGGCGATGGCTGGTTTCCGAACGCTATTGACCGGCCCGCAACATCCACCCTATGCAGCCTTTCTGCCCAATGGCGGGCACAGTCTTGGCTATATGGATGTCAAAATCTGTGAGCTGCATGATCTGCTCAGCGCGATTGAGACCGGCAAGCCTGTCTGGCCGGATTTTCAGGCCGGGCTGAAAATCGAAAAGGTAATGGATGCGGTGGATCGTTCGGCACTCTCTGGCAAATGGGAGGATGTGTGACCGGCTGCAGACAGCGCAAGGCTTGAAGCTGCCCGGCCAGCTGTGGCAAACTCAAATGGCGGGGCGCGTCACAGACCAGAAAAGATAAGGGAAAAGAAAGAGGCACCAATGTCAGACGAGAAGGCGGAAAAAGCATTGCTGGCTGCGCTGGAGGTGATTCTGGCGGATCACCCGGATTATCAAAAGCCGCAAATTCGCAGTGACGGGGATATTCTGATACCGCTTGATCCGGTGCTGAAAAAGAACCGGGCGGCGCATCGCAATGTTGCCGAAGCGATCTCGGACTGGATGGCCCGCGACGGCAAAACCCGGCGCAGCTCTACTTGGATAGAATAACCTCTGGGGGGTAGAATAACCCTTTTGGTCAGACCGCCCTTTTCAACCCGCCCACCAGACAGGAGCAACCATGCGTCCCAATAAAGTTATCGAAGCCTGGCAGGCAGGCGAAACCGCCTTTGCTGCCTGGACCAATACCGAAAGCAGCTATATCGCAGAGGTTCTGGGCCATACCGGGGCAGATGCGGTGGTCATTGATATGCAGCACGGCATGGCGGATATGCACTCCGCCCTGTCTATGCTGCAGGCCATATCAGCGACCCCGGCCAGCCCGTTTGTGCGGGTGCCGGGCCTGGATCCGAGACTGATTATGAAATTGCTGGATTATGGCAGTTACGGGCTGATTTGCCCGCTGGTGGATAATGCTGAGCAAGCGGAGGCCTTTGTTGTGGCCAGCAGCTATCCACCGCGGGGCGGGCGCAGCTATGGGCCGGTGCGCGGCCTGCTTTATGGCGGGCCGGATTATCTGGATGCGGCAGACCGGACAATCGTGCGCCTTGCCATGATAGAAACACGCGCCGGGCTGGATAATATGGAGGCTATCTGCCAGGTGGACGGGTTGGAAGGGATTTTTATCGGCCCCTCTGATCTGAGCCTCTCACTGGGCAGCAAGCCGCGGCCGGAACCGGCAGAAGATCAGGTAGAAGAAGCCATTGCCCGCTGTCTGGATGCGGCCCATAAGGCAGGTAAAAAGGCCGGTATTTTCTGCTTCGGGGTAGAAGGGGCGCAGCGGCGCACTGCTCAGGGATTTGATTTTGTTGTCCCGCATTCTGACAGTTTCCACATGGCAAAAGCCTATCGGGCCGCATTGGAGGCGGCGCGCGCCAGCAAGAAAAACTAGGCTTTGCCGGGCTGGGTCTGCTGGTTCGGGCTGCGCGCAATAATCAACGCCCCGGCCAGCGTGATCAGCACCATGCCAGCCCAGCCCATAGCAGAAACCAGCACCCCCCAAATCAGCCAGCCAAACAAGGCGGCGAAACCAAGAAAACTATATTCTGAAATGGCCAGCACCGTTGTATCACCCTTCTGATAGGAACTGATCAACATCCAGACGGACAGCAGCGTCAGCCCGGCCTGCACCAGCAAGGAAATCCACTGCCAGCCGGTCAGCCCCACCCAAATAACAGCCAGACCGAGCCCGCCGACATTTCCGCTGGCATACCCGCTGGCATACCCGCTGGCAATCAACAGCCCCAGCCCGCCAATGCCGGTCAGGATAAAATAGCCCAAAACCAGTGCCAGCGGCGGTTCATCCGCACACCAATGACGGGCGATCAGATTGGCCAGCGCATACAAAGCCCCGGCGGCAACCGGCATCAAATGCCAAAGCGTGAAATCCGCCGCGCCGGGCTGCAGCAGAAACACCACCCCTAAAGACCCGGCCAGCACTGCCAAAAGCCGCCGCCAGCCCGGTATCTGGCGCAAATAAAGGCTGCTGAAGACAAGCACGAAAATCGGCGCGGTGAACAGCCCGGCGGCCGCTTCTGCCACCGGCAGGAAAACCAGAGCCCCGAAATAAAATCCCATCGCACCGGCAAAAAAAGCCGAGCGCACCAGCACCGCCACAAACCGGACCGGCCGCCAGCTGCTGCCTGCCAGCATAATCACCAGCGCCGCCATCACCACACAAATCACTGCACGCACCAGCAGATACTGGCCAAGGCTGGCCGGTGGCATCACAGTCAGCACCAGATTGTCAGAAAAGGACAGAATCGCCATCGCCGCTATCACCTGCAGCAAATGGCGGTTACCCGGCAGGGCAAGATAGGCGGCCAGTTTTGATGTAATAAATTTGTCGCTCATGCCGACCGCCCTGTCATGCGAATCTTCTGTCAAGACACTGGCTGGAGTAAGCCCTGCTGGCAAGGGTTTTTATCGCCGCAGCCTAGCTGGCTGAGCCGGCGCGCGGAGCCGAAACGCCAACGGTCATCCAGTGATTCGCTTGCGGGCCGTCCGCGACCCGTTGCAGCTGCCAGAGATAGGCATAGCTCAACCCGTCCTGCGCCAGCACCCGCACAACAAAGCGCACATTATCCGCGGTTTCATCCATCCGGCGAATCGCGTGCGCCTGATGGCCCAGAAGCGGCGCATAGGCCGGGCTGGCAAACAGCGTGCGGAAGCGGGCCAGCGGGCCGGTCATCGCCTTGTTCGCCGGATGCGCGAACAGCCAGACCTGTTCGATGCCCAGCTCCGTATCCTCTGCCTGCAGACCCATCAGCTGGATCTCTACCACCTCTTGCGGGGAATGGCTGGCGGCTGGTCTGATCAGATCGGGTCTAATCAGTTCTGGCCGGGTCAAATCAGCAGCCAGAACAGGCCAGCTGACAAGCACAAAAAGAATCAGGGATAAAAACGCGCGCATCATGGCCCCTTTACGAAAGCCGGGCGCGGGCGGATCGCTCTGCTAGCAGGCCGCCTGCAAGGCTTGCTCCAGATCGGCTATCAGATCATCGCTATGTTCCAGCCCGACAGACAGGCGTATATGGCCATCTGTAATTTCCAGCGCGTCGCGTTCTTCCTGCGTCAAGTTCATATGGGTTGTGCTGGCCGGATGGCAGGCCAGCGATTTGGCATCACCCAGATTATTGGAAATATCGATCAGCTGCAGCGCATTCAAAAAGGCAAAAGCCTGTCCTTTGCCACCTGGCAGCTGAAAGGCCATCAGGCTGGAGCCGCCGCTCATCTGGCGGCAAGCCAGATCATATTGCGGATGCGAGGGGTGCCCGGGCCAGGCCAGCGCCTCAACCAATTTTTGGTCAGCCAGCCAATCCGCCAACCTGCCGGCATTGGCGGTCATCTGGGCGACCCGCAACTCAAGCGTTTCCAGAGATTTCAGCATCACCCAGGCATTGAAGGCGGATACCACCGCCCCGGTCTGGCGATAAAAGGGCAGAAACACCTTTTCGACAAAATCACGCTTGCCCAACACCGCCCCGGCCAGCAAGCGGCCCTGACCATCAATATGCTTGGTCGCCGAATAGGTCACAATATCCGCGCCCAGCTCCAGCGGGGCCTGATAAAGCGGACTGGCAAAGACATTATCCACCACCACCAGCGCGCCTGCCGCATGGGCCAGCTCTGATACCGCCTTAATATCCACCAGCTGCAAGATCGGGTTGGATGGGCTTTCCAGAAAAACCAGCTTTGCCGGGCGGGAGAGGGCGGCTTCCCAAGCGGCCAGATCGCGCCCGTCCACGAGCTCTGTTTCGATACCCCAGCGGGGCAGAATATGGGCGACAATGGCATAGCAGGCCCCAAACAGGGCCCGGCTGGCAACGACCCGGTCACCGGCTTTCAGCTGGCAGGCCAGCGCGCCAAAAATCGCCGCCATGCCAGTACCCGTCATGCGGCAAGCCTCAGCCCCTTCCAGTATCGCCAACCTCTCTTCCAGCATCCGCACGGTCGGATTGCCATAGCGGGAATAAACAAACCTGTCGGTATCACCGCGAAAAGCCGCCTCAGCCTCTTCGGCATTTTCATAGACATAGCCCGAAGTCATATAGAGCGCCTCAGAGGTCTCCCGATTCGGGCTGCGATCCAGCCCGCCGCGCACTAGCTGGGTCTGTTTTTTCCAGTTTTTCGGCTCACTGGTCATGTTGTTTTTCCTGCCAGAATGTTGCTATGCACCGCCTCAGGCAAAATAACCGCCTGGCCGACATACAGAACGCCGCCCATCTCCGTCAGCACCGGATTGCCATACAACACCCAGCCATCAGCCAGCGCATCAGACACGCGCTGACAGAAATCCGGGCTGTCCGGCCCGGTCAGGAAACGATAGCTTTTGCCAGCTGGGCCGGCGCTTTTTTCAAGCCCTGTCATAATGGTGATAACCTAGCTGTGCGGCGCGTGCTTGGCAAGAATTCGCTGCAGCGTCCGGCGGTGCATCTTCAGCCGCCTTGCGGTTTCTGACACATTGCGGTTGCATTGTTCAAAAACCCGCTGGATATGTTCCCAGCGCACCCGGTCCGCAGACATCGGATCCTCTGGCGGCGGCGGCAGCGATTCCCCCTGTTGCAGCAAGGCAGAAATAATCTCATCCGGCCCCGTTGGCTTGGCCAGATAATCCACCGCACCGGCCTTAACCGCTGCGACCGCTGTCGCGATATTGCCAAAGCCGGTCAGCATGACGATGCGGCAGTTTGGCTGAGCCGCGTGCAGCCAGGCGGTGATATCCAGCCCGCTGCCATCCTCCAGCTTCAAATCCAGCACCGCATAGGCAGGCGGGTCCTGCTGAATGGCGGTTTTTGCGGCGGCCAGCGACTCAGCCGTGTTCACCTCAAAACCAGCCACCTGCATTGCCCGGGCCAGCCTCTTGCAGAACACCGCATCATCATCAACGATCAGCAATTTACCCTGTGGCATGAAAGGGTCACTTCCCTTGGCTTAAAAAATTCTGGTCAGCGCGGGCTGCTCTCCGCCTCCAGGCGCTGTCTCGGCAGGCGTAATTCTACCACTGCCCCGCCCTGCTGGCTATTATAGAATCGGGCCTGCCCGCCCAGCTGGCGCATAAAGGCGCGCACCAGAAACAGGCCGAGGCCGCGATGCGCATTCTGCCCCTTGCGACTGGTCTGGCCGGGCTGGCCTGCGGCGGCCAGCATGGAGACCTTGAATCCAGGGCCGTCATCTGCAACCAGCAGGATGATCTCGGCCTCTGTCCAGCTGAGATCAAGAGTGATAAGGCGGTCTGCAAAATCAGCCGCATTATCCAGCAGCGTGTCCAGTGCCCAGCGCAATTCCGGCACCGGCACCACCACCGGCTCTGCCAGCTGCCGCGCAGTATCACCAGACAGATGAATACGCGTTTCCACCTTCATCGGATCCGGGCGCTGGGCCAGCATATTGCGCACTATATGGCTGAGCGGCATGGCACTGGCCGCTTGCGCATCCGCCCGGCTGGCATCGCCATCCAGCTCTGAGAGAATCACCCGGCAACGCTCCAGCTCACTCTGCAACAGGCGAATATCCTCAAAATGCGGATCTGTTTCTGCCAGTTCACGATTCAGCTCATGGGCAATCAGCGTCAGCGTATTAAGCGGCGAGCCCAGCTTGTGGGCAGCAGCGGTCGCCAGCGAGCCGAGCGCGGTTGTGCGCTGTTCTTCTGCCAGCATCAAACGGGTGGCAGCAAGCGCAGCTGAATTGGCACGGGCGGCAGAGGCCAGCCAGAAAACATAAAAACCCATAAAGACCGAGGCGACCAGCAAAGCTGTCCAGATACCGAATACAAAAAGCGGCGGCAAGGCAAGGCCGGACCCGGACCAGGGCAGCGGCAAATGAAAGAAGATCAGCAAGCTGGCTGAGCCGATAACCAACCCCAGCAGACTCAGCGTTGCGCGCAAATCCAAAACCGCCGCCGAGACCACCACCGGGGCCAGAAACAGCACCGCAAAAGGATTCAGCAAACCACCTGTCAGATAGAGCAGCGCAGCCAGCTGAAGCACATCAAAACCAAGTGCCAGCATCAGCAGATCAGAGGCTTCACTGTCTTGCTGGGGCAGACGCATCTGCCAGAGATTCATCAGCCCGCCAATCGCGATAACGCTCACCACCTCCAGCAGCGGCAGATCAAACCCCAGCAGCAGATACACCAGACAGACCGACACCAGCTGACCCGCCAGCCCCAGCCAGCGAATGACAACTATCGTGCCGGGATCAAACGGGTTGGCCGGACGGCTCGCCCCCGACCCCTCTGGGTTAGGCAGGCGGAAAGGCAGCCTCACCATTTTGGATTACACATCCAGATTGGAGACTTTGAGCGCATTTTCCTGAATGAATTGACGGCGTTCCTCTACCGCTTCTCCCATCAGGGTGGAAAAGGCGTTATTGGCTTCTTCTTCTTCGGTCACCCGCACCTGCAGCAATGTGCGCACCTGCGGGTCCAGCGTCGTCTCCCAGAGCTGTTCCGGATTCATCTCACCCAGCCCCTTATAGCGGGCGATCTGCGCGCCCTTGCGCCCCAGCGCCACAATTTCCGCTGCCAGCTGACTGGGGCCGGTAATCTCAATATGGTTCTGGCCAACCACCAGCTGCGCCTTTTTGCCATACAGAGTTTGCAGATGGCCTGCTTCCCGGTCGAGCGCTCGCGCCTCAGCTGTGTTGATCAGCTTGCGGTCCAGCACCACCTCCTCATGGATGCCGCGCAGGCTGCGCTGCAGGATAGATTCCGCCCCCAGCGGGCCGGTATTTATGCTGCTGCTCCAACCCCGTTCCAGCGTATCCACCAGACCATCCAGCCGTTTGGCCAGATAGCCTGCCGCCTCATCATTGCCCAGCATCGCATCATTCAGCATCCCGGAAATGGCCGCCTGTTCCAATACATCCCGATTGGCAATCTGGCGCGCCAGCACTTCGAGCTGGCGGCTGACCCGTATCGCGCGATCTATTTCAGCCCGCAGATCATCGCCAGAGAATTGTGCCCCGTCAGCGGTGGTCAACACCGCCTCTTTCATGCCGGCTGCTATCAGATAATCATCGAGGGCCGGCTGATCTTTCAGATAGGTCTCGGCTTGTCCACGCTTTGCCCGAAACAGCGGCGGCTGGGCAATATAGAGATAGCCAGCTTCGATCAGCGGGCGCATATGGCGGAAAAAGAAAGTCAGCAACAGCGTGCGGATATGGCTGCCATCCACATCGGCATCTGTCATGATGATAATCTTGTGATAGCGGACTTTTTCCAGATCCATATCTGCATTACCAACGCCGGCCCCGATAGCCGTTATCAATGTGCCAATCTCAACAGAGGAGAGCATCTTGTCCAGCCGCGCGCGCTCCACATTCAGAATTTTGCCGCGCAGAGGCAGAATGGCCTGGTTTGCCCGGTCCCGACCCTGCTTGGCAGACCCGCCAGCTGAATCTCCCTCAACCAGAAACAACTCAGCCTTTTGCGGATTGCGTTCCTGACAATCAGCCAGCTTGCCGGGCAATGAAGAGATTTCCAGAACCCCCTTGCGGCGGGTCAGATCACGCGCTTTGCGGGCCGCCTCACGCGCTGCCGCCGCATCATAGGCCTTGGCCACAATCTTGCGTGCCTCAGCCGGATGTTCCTCAAACCACTGGCCGAGCGCATCTGCCATTGCTGATTCAACGACTGGCCGGACTTCTGAAGAAACCAGCTTGTCCTTGGTCTGCGAGGAAAATTTCGGGTCCGGCACCTTGACCGAGACAATCGCGGTCAGCCCCTCTCTGGCATCTTCGCCTGAGAGCTGCGTCTTTTCCTTTTTGGAAATGCCTGTTTGGGTCGCATAATTATTGACAATGCGGGTCAGGGCACCGCGGAACCCGGCCAGATGCGCCCCGCCATCGCGCTGCGGGATATTATTGGTAAAACACAAGGTCTGCTCATGATAGGAATCGGTCCAGGCCAGCGCCAATTCCACCCCGATATCCTCACGCTCGTAACTGTAATGGATTGTATCATGCAAGCCGGTATGCGTTCTGTTCAGCCAGTCCACAAAGGCTTTCAGCCCGCCATCATAATAAAACTCTGATTGTTTCTGCTCAGCACTGCGTTCATCAAGCAAGCGAATCCGCACGCCGGAATTCAAAAAGGCCAGCTCGCGCAGGCGATGTTCCAGCGTGGCAAAATCAAAATCTGTCTTGGAGAAAATTTCCGGTGAGGGCAAAAAGCTGATTTCCGTTCCGGTCTTGCCATCTGCCGCGCCCTTGTCTGCCAGCTTGTCTTCGGCCTCACCCATTTTGAAGCGCATCTGATGGGTGCGGTCATTGCGCCAGATGGTCAGCTCTAGCCATTGTGAGAGCGCATTCACCACCGATACACCCACCCCATGCAGCCCGCCGGAGACCTTATAGGAATTATTGTCAAACTTGCCGCCCGCATGCAGCTGGGTCATGATCACCTCAGCAGCTGACACACCTTCTTCAGCATGAATATCGACCGGGATGCCGCGGCCATTATCATTGACCGTGACCGATCCATCTCCGTTCAGCTGGACCAACACCAGATCACAATGGCCGGCCAGCGCCTCATCAATGGCATTATCCACCACCTCATAGACCATGTGATGCAGACCAGAGCCATCATCCGTATCGCCAATATACATACCCGGCCGTTTGCGCACCGCATCCAGCCCGCGCAGCACCTTGATCGAATCAGCGCCGTAATCAGCGTCCTGTTCTGTTACTTCCGGCTCGTCATTCATGCCTGCGTCCCCTTGTCAGCATCCGGCTGGCCAGACAATCCGGCCTGCCGCAATTTCCAAAAACCTGGCAGCTCCCTCCAGCGGGGCAAAATCTGTCCGGTCTGTGCCGGTGAACCAGATTTGACCGTTCAGACAGCCGCAAATATCAAACAAAGCCTGGCGCCGCGTATCATCCAGATGCGCCGCCACATCATCCAGCAACAGGATGGGCGGCCGACCAAGGCGACGCCCCTGCAAGCGGGCATGAGCCAGCACCAGCGAGATCAAAAGTGCCTTTTGTTCACCGGTAGAGGCGCGGTTGGCCGGCTGGTTTGCCCGTTTCTCCCAGGCCAGCATATCACTGGCCTGCGGGCCGGGCATCGCCGGGTCACCAGCCTGTCTTGCCGAAGCAGCAGCCTGGAGCAACCTGTCTTCCAATTCCAGGGCCGGCATCTGGCCCACCTGATCAGCCATGCCGCCTGTCATTTCCAGCCAAGCGCTGGGGAACGGTCCGCCGGATGTTTCAGCCTCAGCATTCATATCTGCGATCAGCGCCGCCCGCGTGGCCATAATCGCCACCCCGGTTTCCGCCAACAGCGATTCCAGCGAGGCCAGCCAGACCGCATCCACCCGCCCCTCAGCCAACAACCGGCCCCGCTCACGCAGCGCCCGGTCATAGCGGGCCAGCCTGCCAGCATGGGCTGGATCAAAAGCAATCGCCAGCCGGTCAATGAAGCGCCGCCGCCCGGAGGGGCTGCCCGCAAAAAGCCCGTCCATTTGCGGTGTCAGCCAGGAAATGGCCAGACAGCTCCCCAGATCAGTCTGGGTTGCCGGGGCCTGATCAATACGCACCGTGCGGCGGCTATCCTCTGCCAAAAGCCCGGTGCCCAGCTGATGCTCACCCTGCGGAGTGACCAGACCGGCTGAGACTGACCAAAGCAGCTGCGGGCCAGAGAGCTGGCTGGCAGCGTCTGCTGTCCTTGTCGCGGTTTCAGAAGTCGGCGAATGCGCTGGCTGGCTGCGCGGCAATTCCTCGCGCCCGGCCCGCCGCAAACCCCGCCCCGGGGCCAGCAGCGAGACAGCTTCCAGCAAATTGGTCTTGCCCGCCCCGTTTGGCCCGGTTAACACCACAGGCCGACCATCCAGCTGCAATTCGGCTGTCTGGTAATTGCGAAAATCTGTCAGCCGCAAATGGCGCAGCCACCAGCCGGGGGCAAAATCGGCCCGGCCATCCCGGCGGGCCGCATCCGGCAGGGGTTTGTCTGACTTCTGGCTTGCAGAGGCAGGGACTGTCTGCATGGGCCCTCTCAAACGCGCATCGGCATCAGCACAAACAGGCTGTTATCATCACCCGGGGACCGGATCAGGCTGGGTGCGCTGGGATCCGCCAAATCCATCTGCATCATCTCCCCATCAATCTGAGAGGCGATTTCCAGCAGGTAGCGGGCATTAAAGCCGATTTCCAATTCCGGCCCGGCATAGTCAATCTCCAGCTCCTCAGTCGCGCTGGAGGCGTCCGGATTCTGGGCTGACAAGGTTACCAGGCCGGCAGACAGGGCCATCTTGACTGCCCGTGATTTCTCTGAGGAAATGGTTGAAACGCGATCTACCGCCGCGGCAAACAGACCACAATCCAAGGCCACTATCTTCTCATTGCCAGACGGGATAACCCGCGTATAGTCGGGGAAGGAGCCATCGATCAGCTTGCTGGTCAGCCGCACCCCGCCAAAGGCAAATTCCGCCCGGCTGTCAGACAGTCCGATTTGCACCTCGCCCTCTTCATCATCCAGCAATTTACGCAGCTCGCTAACCGCCTTGCGGGGCAGGATAACCGCCGGCATTTCTCCGGCACCGGCGGGCAAATCCATCCGGCTGAGCGCCAGACGATGCCCATCTGTTGCCACCGCACAGAGCTGGCCTGTCTCGGATTTATGCAGATAGATACCATTCAGATAATAGCGCGTCTCTTCGGTGGAGATAGCAAAACGGGTGGTATCCACCAGCGCGCAGAGATCGGCCGCGCTCAGCGCAAAATGAACAGGCAATTCAGCATTGCTGATCGCCGGAAAATCCTCAACCGGCAGGGTTGGCAGGCGAAAGCTGGAGCGGCCCGCGCTGATGCTGGCCTGACCATCGCTGATCGCTATTTCCACCTCAGCCCCGTCGGGCAGCTTGCGCACAATATCATTGAGCATATGGGCAGAAACCGTTGCCGCCCCCTCCTCAGAGACTGAACAGGCGATGGAGGTTACCACATCCATATCCATATCGGTCGCGGTCAGCGAGAGCTGGCCGGATTTTGCCTGCAATATCAGATTGGCCAGAATAGGAATGGTGTTACGGCGCTCCACAACCGAGCTGGCATGGCCAAGTGGGCGCAACAGGCTGGTTCTGTCGATGGCAAATCTCATCTCAGCGTTCTCCGCGGCTTGTTTGCGGTTGTTTTTCTTATTTTGGCATACAAAATATGGGAAGCCAAACGAAAATGGCCTCAATATATCGTTATTTATACCGCTGATTTCAGGGAGATTGGCAGGCTTCAGGCAGGCCCGTCAGCAAGCAGGGAGCGCAACAGCTGCACATCATCTGCAAGATGCGAATCCCTGGTCATCAAATCTTCTATCGTGCGGACCGCGTGCATGATGGTTGTATGGTCCCGGCCACCGAATTGGCGGCCAATTTCCGGGTAGGAGGACGCGGTCAAATTCTTGGCCAGATACATGGCGATCTGGCGCGGACGAGAGATCTGGCGGGCCCGCCGGGCAGAGAACATATCGGCGGTGCGGATGGAAAAATGGCTGGCGACCCGTTTCTGAATATCCTCAATGCTGACGCTCCGGTTAGCCGCGCGCAACAGATCAGACAGGGTTTCTCTGGCTGATTCGACGGTTATCTCACGCCCGAACAGATTGGCCCCGGCAACGATGCGGGTGAAAGCGCCTTCCAGCTCCCGGATATTGGTGGTGATTTGATGGGCCAGGAATTCCAGCACCTTGTCCGGCACAGCGACCCCGCAATTATCGGCCCGCGATTGCAGGATACCCAGCCGCACCTCATAATTAGCCGGGTGAATATCTGCCACCAGCCCCCAGCCAAGGCGCGAGCGCAGCCGCTCTTCCATCCCCAGCAGGTCGGTCGGCGATTTGTCGGCGGACAAAACCACCTGCCGGCCATCCTCTACCAGCGCATTGAAAGTGTGGAAAAATTCTTCCTGGGTTGATTCCTTGTCGGCGATGAATTGCACATCATCAATCATCAGCATATCCACTGACCGGAACTGCTCTTTGAAAGACATCATATCCTGATGGCGCAACGCATTGACAAAGCGATACATGAAAGTTTCAGCAGACAGATAAGCGATTTTGCGCTGTGGGTAGCGCGCGCGCATTTCCCAGGCGATGGCGTGCATCAAATGCGTCTTGCCCAGACCCACCCCGCCATAGAGGAACAGCGGATTATACACTGTGGAGTCTGATTCAGCCACCCGCCGGGCTGCCGCAAAGGCCAGCTCATTGGGCTTGCCCACGACAAAATTGGCAAAGGTCAGGCGCGGATCCAAACCATGTGCGGGCCGCGTGCCCGTAACTGCTGGCGCATTTTCAGTAAAGCGCGGCGGCGGCTCTCGTTGCGGGTTATTCGCCAGCACCACATCTATCCGCTCTATATCAGCGCGCAGGGAATGGGCGTGAATCCGCAACCGGTCAATATAGCCGGCATTGACCCGTTCCCGGGTCAGGCGGTTATCCGTACTCAGCTGCAGCTCGCCTGCCTCTATGGCCCGAATATGCAAGGGCCTGATCCAGCTGCGCCAGGCCGCCTCGCCAATATCGGCGCGCATCCGTTCGGAAACCTGTTTCCAGAAAGCGGCCAGTTCCGGCTGGCTCTCTGTGGCAGCTGTGCCCTGTTGTGGAGAGCTTTTTTGCAAGTTCGGTTCATCTCTGTAGGTCACGAACAGCCCTCCTCTCAAAGTCTGCTGGTTATAGTCAGAGGCCAATAGATGCTATCAGCTAGATGCTATCAGCCGGTTTGAGTCCCAGACCGCCAGAAGCGACCTTCATGCCCCACAGAAAGCCGGGCCAGACAACATCAAAAATTAACGAAAAAGCAGGTCGGATAGCAAGGGCTGAATCGCCTTGCGGGGAAAATATATTTGCCCAAAACACAGATTTTTTTCTTGACAGCCCGCCCCGGCATATCAGGCCCAAAGGACACGCCAAAGCCGCTAAACCATATTCTTTTCAAGGGGATTCCGCAGGCCGAATCACCCTTTGCCGAGACAAAGCCATGCGCCAGCCCGCTATGTCTGAAAGGCCAAACAAAAAGCCCTGCCGGAAAGCAGGGCCTGGTCTGGTTGGTGAGATACTGGCACAGAGGGCCAGACCTCTGTTGTTAGCTGACACTCAGCAGCTTGATTCGCTGGGCCAGTCTGGACATTTTGCGCGAGGCTGTATTTTTGTGCAGAACGCCTTTGGTCACGCCGCGCATAATCTCAGGCTGGGCCACGCGCAGGGCTTCTTTGGCATTGGCCCCATCGCCGATAGCGATTGCTTTTTCCACCTTCTTGATAAAGGTGCGCACCCGGCTGATCCGGCTCTTGTTGATTTCGGCGCGGTGCGCGTTGCGGCGAATCCGCTTTTTGGCTGATTTGTGATTTGCCATATCAGGCCCTCACTGCAAAATGAAACTATCGAAGTTATTGCCAAACGCAATACTGGCCGCGCTTATAGGGTAGAAACCGCCCGCCAGTCAAGGTTTTTCTTGTTTTTTGCCAAGCATGGCTATCAGGGCTGGCGGGGGGTGAGGGCGATTTTCCAGATACGGCCAGCCGAGCTGTTCGCCGCCTTTATTTCCAGCTGCTCCGGGCCGCGTTGAAACAGGCCGCCTGCGCCTTGCCAGCCAAGGGCCAAGAGGCTGCTGGCATAAAAATCCAGAACAGCTGAATTGGTCTGCGGGCTGCGCGCATAAAGCACGATGATTCGGCCAGCAGGAGAATCAAAGCTGAAGCCCAAATCCTGTTCCAGCTGCATATCCGGCATCAGCGGAATATCGGCCACGAAGCGGCCTTCGGCGCGCACCGGCTGGGCCATCATCGAGACCAGCAAAAAGCCCAGCAGAGCCGCTACCAGTCTGATACCCGCCAAGTTGATACCAGGCAAGTTGATACCAATCAGCTGGCGAAGGCGGGTCGCCAGATGCGCCCTGATTGCTGTCTCTGTTATCACGATCATGCAGCCAGTATCGCTATCTTTGGCAGGAAGGGCAATAAAAACCCGACCGGCTTGATTGGCGCAGCATCCGAATCGGAGTGGCACAGGCCGGGCAGGGCGCATCTTTTTTGCCATAGACCTTCAGCTTTTGCACAAAATAGCCAATTTCGCCATTTGGCTGGCGATGGTCGCGCAGGCTGGTTCCGCCCTGTTCAATGGCTTCCAGCAACACTTGGCGGATAGCGCTGGCCAGCCGCTGTGCCCTCTGCGGGCCGATGCTGGCAGCCTTGCGCCTCGGTGAGATACCAGCCCTAAACAGCGCCTCACTGACATATATATTGCCCAGCCCGGCAATCAGGCGTTGATCCAGCAAGGCTGTCTTGACCGGGCTTTTGCGGCCCGCCATCAGCTGCTGCAAAAGCGCAGCAGAAAAACGGTTGGAGAGCGGCTCCACCCCCATCTCACGCAGCAGCCAGTGGCGCGTCTCCTCACCGGCTGGCACCCAGTCCAGATGGCCAAAGCGGCGCGGGTCGCAAAATATCCAGCTGTGCTGGCTGGCCAACTGCATGATCACATGATCATGCGGCCCCAAATCGGAAAGGCCAGAATCAGCAGGCGTCTCACAAATCCGCACCGCCCCGCTCATCCCCAGATGCAAGAGCAGGCTGCCTGTCTCTCCGGCTGGCAGCAGGATATATTTACCGCGCCGCTGCGGCCGGCCCATGATCTGGCCGCTGACCCGTTCAGCCAGACCAGCCGGAAAGGGCCAGCGCAAATCTGGCCGCCGCAAATGCAGTTTTTCCACCTTCTGGCCGGTTACAACCGCCTCTAAAGCAGTTCGGACAGTTTCCACCTCTGGCAGTTCGGGCATGGTTTTCATCTTTCTTTTCAGCCTGTCGCTGATATAAAGGTCAGGCAGCCCGCGTCAAGTCACCAGTTAAGACGGAAAAGTGATGAACAAGACTTCCCGCCAGCCAGCGGGGCAAGAGACAAAAGCCCTTGCCGAGGAGGAGCTGATTGATTTCGGCTTTCAGGAGGTCGCACGCGCCGACAAGCAGGACCGGGTGCGTGCGGTGTTTGATTCCGTCGCCCCTTCCTATGATCTGATGAATGATGTCATGAGCCTTGGTGTGCATCGGCTCTGGAAAGAGGCGCTGATTGACTGGCTGGCCCCGCAACCGGGCCAGAAGCTGGTCGATCTGGCAGGCGGCACAGGCGATATAGCCTTGCGTTTTCTGCGCCGCGGCGGCGGTGAGGTGCTGGTGGTCGATATTAATGAGCAAATGCTGCAGGCCGGCCGCAAGAGGCGCGACCTGCGCCGCCATGCAGACCGAATCAGCTGGCAGGTGGGCAATGCCGAAAAGCTGGCGGTTGAGACAGCCAGCGCGGATCGGGTAACCATCGCCTTTGGGCTGCGCAATGTTACCGACCGGCAGGCCGCCCTCGGTGAAGCCTGGCGCATCTTAAAGCCGGGCGGGCGGTTTTGCTGTCTGGAATTTTCCCATGTCAGCAATGCCATGCTGGCGCGGCTTTATGATCGCTGGTCGTTCGGCATCCTGCCCCGATTGGGCGGGGTGATTGCCCGGGACCGCGCCGCCTATCAATATCTGGTCGAATCGATACGCCGCTTTCCCAGTCAGGCTGAACTGGCCGGAATGCTTGCAGAAGCCGGCTTTGCCCAGGTGCGGGTGCGGCCTCTCTCCGGCGGGATAGCTGCCATTCATTCAGGCTGGAAGCTAGACTGATGCGACGGGTTCTGGTGCTGGTCAGATTGCCGGGAATTGCCTTTGCGCTGGGCCGCGCCGGGGTGCTGGGGCATATTGCCCGATTGCCGCAACTGCCGGGCTGGCTGGCCGGGCTGTGCCGTTTTATTGACCGGGTGATGGCGGGGCGGCGCACGGATATTCAGGCCGGGGCCGCCCTGTGCGAGGCGCTGCAAGCGCTGGGGCCTGCCTTTATCAAATTTGGCCAGGCGCTATCCACCCGCTCTGATTTGCTGGGGCCGGATATTGCGGGCGGGCTGACCTTGCTGCAGGATCAGCTGCCTGCTTTTCCGGCCACCCGCGCGCGCGCGCTGATTGAAGAGGAAACCGGCCGCCCGCTGCAGGAGAGTTTTGCTGAATTTGAGGCTGAGCCAGTCGCCGCCGCCTCTGTTGCCCAGGTTCATAAGGCCCGGCTGCAGGATGGGCGCTGGGTTGCGGTCAAGCTGTTGCGGCCCGGTATCCATCAGCGCATGGCCCGCGATATCCGCCTGTTTGATATGCTGGCCGGGCTGGTAGAATGGGCGGCACCGGGCCTGCGGCGGCTGAAGCTGCGCGAGGCAGTGCGGCAATTTGAGACAATTTCCGAAATTGAGCTTGATCTGCGTATGGAGGCGGCGGCTGGCGGCAAGCTGGCCGATAATCTGGCCGCTGATGCCGGGGTGCGCGTGCCCTGGATCGATTTGCAGAACAGCACGGCCAATATGCTGATTTCCGAATGGATAGACGGGCGGCGCATAGATGATCGGGTCGGGCTGCTGGCGGCTGGCCATGATATTTCGGTTTTGACCGAGCGCGCGGCAGACAGTTTTTTCAAACAGGTCTTTCGGGATGGCTATTTTCACGCCGATATGCACCCCGGCAATATTCTGGTCGCTGAGGATGGTGTGCTGGTGCCGATAGATTTCGGCATTATGGGGCATCTGGAGCTGGGAGACCGTCTGTTTTTGGCAGAATTGCTGCTGGCCATGCTGGATCGCGATTATGACCGGCTGGCCAGCCTGCATGAAGAGGCGGGTATGCTGTCTGCTGAGGTGGAGCTGGCACAATTTGCCCAGAGCCTGCGCGCCGTAGTGGAGCCAGTGCTGGGCAAAAATCTGGGCGAGATAGAGCTGGGCCGGGCGCTAGGCCAGATTTTGCAGATTTCGGCCCGCTTCAATATCGCGGTGCAGCCGCAATTCAACCTGTTGCAAAAAACCCTCGGCATGGCAGAAGGGGTGGCAAGAGAGCTGTCACCCGGCTCCAATATCTGGGAGCTGGCAGGCCCGCTGGCCGCCGACTGGAAAGCCGGACAGACCGGGCTGCGGCTGCGCGTTGCCCGCACCGTCCAAGATTTGGCAAAGCTGGTGCGCCTGTTGCCCGATTTTCTGGAGCAGCTGGAACGCCAGCAGAACAGCCCGCCAGCACCCAGCCGCCCGGCCAGCGGCTGGGCGCTGTGGGCCGCCGGACTGGCCGGAATCGCAGGCGGCATTTTGCTCACCCTTGCCTTGCTGGGGCTGATGCAATAGACTGGCCTTGTGAAATATTCACATTTTTGTGAAAACAAGGGGATTGTCATGCGATTTGCCCGTAATTTTGAACATCTGATTGCCTTGCTGGGGGGCAGTGAGGCGGTGCAGGCGCGGCTGGGGGTGGGGCCGAGTGCGCTGTCCAATTACAAGGCGCGGGCCAGCCTGCCGGCGACAAAGTTCGATCTGTTGGCAGAGGCGGCGCGCCAGGCTGGCTGGCAGCTGGACCCGGACACGCTGGCATTGGCCCCGCTGGCGGGGATGCGGCCTGTTGTGCTATTGATTGTGACCGGCGGCATCGCAGCCTATAAGGGGCTGGATTTGGCCCGCCGCCTGATGGATCAGGGCTGCCAGCTACGAGCAGTGATGACGCGCGGGGCCCAGCAATTTATCACCCCCCTGTCGCTTTCCGCCCTGATCGGAGAGAAAGTCTATACAGATTTGTTTGATCTGACCGATGAGGCGGAGATGGGCCATATTAATCTGGCGCGTTCAGCCGATCTGGTGCTGGTCGCTCCGGCCAGTGCGCATTTCATGGCCAAGCTGGCCCACGGTCTGGCAGATGATCTGGCCAGCACCCTCTGTCTGGCGAGCGAGGCCCCTCTCCTGCTGGCCCCGGCGATGAACCCGGTGATGTGGGCCAGTCAGGCCACCCGCGACAATCATGATCTGCTGATCAGGCGCGGGGTGCAAATGGTTCAGCCTGCCGATGGCGATATGGCCTGTGGAGAGACCGGCACTGGCCGTCTGGCAGAAGTGCCAGATATTGTCCGGGCGGCGCTGGCCGCACTGGCCGGTGGGGGCAGAATTATCCAGCCAGCAAAAACCGCTTCTCTGGCCGGACGGCATATCCTTGTCACCTCCGGGCCAACGCATGAGCCGATTGATCAGGTGCGCTATATCGCCAACCGATCCTCTGGCCGTCAAGGCCATGCGATCGCCGCCGCCTGTGTTGCGCGGGGGGCGCAGGTAACCCTGATCAGCGGCCCGGTTTCCCTGCCAGCCCCGCATGGGGTGCGGCTGGTGCAAGTCGAAACCGCAGATGAGATGATGGCAGCAGCTGAGGCCGCCTTGCCAGCTGATATTGCAGTCTGTGCGGCGGCGGTAGCCGATTGGCGGGTGGAAAATGCTGCCTCTGGCAAGCTGAAAAAACAGGCAGGTGGCCCGCCGGAGATGAGGCTGGTTGAGAATCCGGATATTCTGGCCAGCCTGTCCAACCATCCCCGCCGCCCGCAGCTGGTGGTCGGCTTTGCCGCAGAAACCGACACTCTCATCGACCATGCCCGGGTGAAACTGGCAAAAAAAGGCTGTGACTGGATTCTGGCCAATCAGGTGGCTCAGGAACAGGGGCTGGTTTTTGGGGCTGAGCATAATCAGGTAGTGCTGATCTCCAACGCGCCGCCGGAAATCTGGCCGGAACAAGACAAGCAGGCGATTGCCGAAAGGCTGGCTGATCAGATGGCTGACAGTCTGGCCCGACCGGATGCAGCGCAATGAGCGGGCCGGTCCAGATACAGCTGCGCCAGCTGCCCCACGCAGCTGATTTGCCGCTGCCCAGCTATCAGACAGACGGCGCCGCTGGCATGGATATCTATGCCGCACTTGGCGAGCCAGTGGTGCTGGCCCCGCTGCAGCGCCAGCTGATCCCGACCGGCCTTGAGATAGCCCTGCCGCCCGGCTATGAAGCCCAGATCAGGCCGCGCTCCGGCCTCGCCTTCAAGCAGGGGCTGACCTTGCTGAACAGTCCGGGCACGATTGACAGTGATTATCGCGGCGAGATTGGCGTTATCCTGGTGAACCTGTCAGATGAGCCAGCTGAGATACTTCATGGCCAACGGATTGCCCAGATGATCATCGCCCCTTTTGTGCAAGCTGTCTGGCAGCCAGTCGCGCAGCTGGACCAGACCAGGCGCGGGGCAGGCGGCTTTGGCTCTACCGGCAAGGGGGGAGAGGATGCTGACTGATGCTGAGCTGACCCGCTATGCCAGACAGGCTATCTTGCCCGAACTTGGCGAGGAAGGGCAGGAAAAACTACTGGCCAGCCGGGCCTTGATTCTGGGGGCTGGCGGGCTGGGCAGC
Source organism: Alphaproteobacteria bacterium (assembly GCA_016780695.1). Lineage (GTDB taxonomy): Bacteria > Pseudomonadota > Alphaproteobacteria > Puniceispirillales > Puniceispirillaceae > JADHLK01. The sequence goes on from JADHLK010000001.1 coordinate 20,345, forward strand.
CCGGTGATCGCTTTGCTGGCGGCGGCCGGTATCGGCCAGCTGACGATTTGCGATGGGGACAAGATAGAGCTGAGCAATCTGAACCGGCAATTTATCCATCCCGATTCGGCTTTGGGGGAAAATAAGGCAGAGCAGGCGGCTGCTTTCGCCAACCGGCTGAATCCGGCGATTCGCACAATCGCCGTGCCGCAGATGATGACCCGCGCATCAATAGCCGGACTGCTTGCCGGGCAGGATATGGTGCTGGATTGCACCGATCAGATGGCCAGCCGCCAGCTGATAGCCCAGGCGGCCAGAGCCGCCGGTATCCCGCATATTTTTGGCGGGGCGGTGCGGATGATCGGCCAGCTGAGCGTCTTTATGGCGGGCGTGCCGGGCCATGCGGAGGCGGCCTGTCTGGGTTGTCTTTTTCCCCAGCAGCCCGGCCCAGATCTGGCCCCAAATTGTGCAGAGGTCGGCATTCTGGGCCCGGTGGTCAGCGTTATCGGCAGCCTGATGGCGGCAGAAGCGGTGAAACTGGCGGCCGGTCTGGGGGGCAGCATGGCCGGGCGCTTGCTGCTCTATGATGGTGCGGCGGTGCGGTTTGATGAAATTACCTATAGCCGCCAGAGCGATTGCCCGCTTTGCGGCGATTCGGGCCAGCCCTGACAGGAAGCGACCCGGATCAGCTGGCCATCGCTGGAACTACCCGATCCGGCGGGGTATGGCCATCAATAAAGGTCTGGATATTGATAATGACCTTATCGCCCATCGCATGGCGGCCCTCAATCGTGGCTGATCCAATATGCGGCAGCAGCACGACATTATCCAGCTGGCGCAGCCGCGCTGGCAGCTTTGGCTCATCTGTATAGACATCCAGACCGGCCCCGGCAAAATGCCGCTCCTCCAACAGATCAATCATTGCCTCTTGATCAATAATATCGCCGCGCGCAGCATTCACTAGATAGGCATGGCTAGCCAGCATTTCCAGCCGCTCGCGATTGAGCAAATGATGGGTGGCCGGGGTGGCCGGGCAGTTCACCGAGACAATATCCATCCGCCCCAGCATCTGATCCAGCGAATCCCAATAGGTGGCTTCCAGCTCATCTGCGATAGAGGGGTGCACCGGATTGCGGTTGAAATAATGGATCGACATACCAAAGCCGCGGGCGCGGCGGGCCACCGCCTGACCGATTGCCCCCATGCCGATAATGCCCAGCCGTTTGCCATTTATCCGATGCCCCAGCATACCGGTCGGCGACCAGCCAGCCCATTTGCCGGACCGGGCCAGCGCGTCACCTTCAGCAATACGGCGCGGCACAGCCAGAATAAGGGCCATCGCCACATCCGCCGTATCTTCTGTCAATACACCCGGCGTATTGGTAACCGTAATGCCGCGGGCCCGCGCAGCGTGCAGGTCGATATGATCTATGCCGGTGCCAAAAGAGGCGATCAGCCGCAGCTGATCCCCCGCCTTTTCGATCATTTCGGCATCAATCAGATCGGTCACTGTCGGCACCAGCACATCAGCCCGCCCCATCGCGGCGATTAATTCTGTCCGGCTCATCGGCGTATCAGTTGGGTTCAGCTCAGCATTGAACAGCTCACGCATCCGGGTCTCGGTAACATCCGGATATTTGCGTGTCAGAACAATTTTTGGCTTGGTCATTTAAGGCATTCCCCCGTTCTCTCTGTCCGGCAATTCACAAACCGGGCAGGAAAGATTTATCCATTTTGCCCGTTCCGTCACCAATTTGATGTTTTCCGGGCTGGACATATTCTAGCCCAAAGATAGAATCCGTTCAGCAAAAAGTAAAAGATTTTGACCAGCCTGCTTTTCGGGCTGACTGTCTGCCAAGGGGAAAAGGGCACCAGAACATGATAACAAGATATTCGATGCTACGCCTCCTGGCCTTATTCCTGCTGGTGACAGGCGGCTTTTTTATCTTGCCGGGTAACGCCCCAGCTATCGCCCAGGAAGCCCGGCTGGTGGTGCAAGGGTCCGGCTTGCCGGTGCCCAGATTCGTGACCACAAAATCAGCCAAGGTGAATATGCGGCTGGGGCCGGGGCGCGAATATCCGGTTGCCTGGGTCTATAAAAAGAAACATTTTCCGCTGAAAGTGGTCGCCGAATTTGATGTCTGGCGCAAGGTAGAAGACCCGGATGGCAGCACCGGCTGGATTCACAGCCCGCTGCTGACCCTGCAACGCTTTGTTCTGGTAACCGAGGCGGTGGCTGAAATCCGCGCTGAACCTGAGGCTGAGGCGGCCCTGACCGGTGTGGCAGAACGCGGCGTGCTGCTGGAATTGCTTTATTGCGAGAAGGGCTGGTGCCGGTTGTCACATGAAAAGGCGCGCGGCTGGGTGCCTGCCAGCCATGTCTGGGGTATCTTGGAAAGCGAGGCGGACAGCGTGCCCGAAGCAGACCGCAAGGCCCGCTGACCAGCAGCCAATAAATCGGTCATGGTCTTGGCAGTGATTTTGCGCTACCACTATAAAGAGGCCAGCGAGCGAAAACAGAGATTTGGGACGGCAATCTTCTGCAACACAGAAGTGAGCAAGCAAGAGGGGACAGGGATAAGATGGCCATGCAACAAAACAGTTTTGCCTATGAGGACCTAATCGCCTGCGCAAAAGGTGAAATGTTCGGCCCCGGCAATCCGCAACTGCCGATGCCGCCAATGCTGATGTGCGACCGCATCACCCATATAAGCGAGCAAGGCGGGGCGCATGACAAGGGCTTGATAAAGGCAGAATTTGACATTCACCCGGACCTCTGGTTTTTCCCCTGCCATTTTGAGGGCGACCCGGTGATGCCAGGCTGTCTTGGCATGGATGCGCTCTGGCAGCTGGTCGGCTTCTTTCTTGGTTGGGCTGGCGGACAGGGGCGCGGGCGCGCGCTATCCGTCGGGGCGGTGAAATTCACCGGCCAGATTCTACCCTCTGCCAAGCTGGTGCAATTCCAGCTGGATATGAAGCGGGTGATCATGCGCCGTCTGGTGATGGGAATCGCAGATGGCAAGGTCATCTGTGATGGTGAGACGGTGTTTGAAGCAGAAGATATCCGCGTTGGCCTGTTCGGGGCTGAAGGAGGCCCGGCATGACGCGGCGCGTAGTCATCACCGGCCTTGGGATTGTGTCCTCTATCGGCAATAACGCAGCTGAGGTCACCGACAGTCTGCGGCAGGGCAAATCCGGCATTGTAGCCGCCCCGGACTATGCTGAACTGGGCTTTCGCAGCCAGGTCAAAGGCGCGGTCAAGATGGATGTGGCCGAGCATATAGACCGCAAGCAGATGCGCTTTATGGGAGAGGGGGCAGCCTATGCGGTGCTGGCGATGCAGCAGGCAGTAGCTGATGCCGGGCTGGAGGAGGCTGATATTTCCAATCCACGCACCGGCCTTATCGCCGGGTCCGGCGGCCCATCTACTGCCAATATGTTGCAGGCGTTTGATACCACCCGCGAGAAGGGGCCAAAGCGGGTCGGCCCCTATATGGTGCCGCGCTGTATGTCCTCTACCGTGTCCGCCTGTATCGCGACTTTTTTCCAAATCAAGGGGGTGAATTATTCGATCAGCTCAGCCTGTTCGACCTCTGCCCATTGCATCACCGCCGGGGCGGATGCGATTCGCTATGGGATGCAGGATATTGTCTTTGCTGGCGGCGGCGAGGAGTTGCACTGGACCTTGTCCGTGCTGTTTGATGCGATGGGGGCGATGTCCTCTTCCTATAATGACACGCCGGAGCGGGCCAGCCGTGCCTATGATGCCAACCGGGACGGGTTTGTCATCGCTGGCGGCGGCGGGATGCTGGTGTTGGAAGACTATGAGCACGCCAAGGCCCGCGGTGCGAAAATCTATGCTGAGATTGTTGGCTATGGGGCCAATTCTGACGGGCATGATATGGTTGCCCCGTCCGGTGAGGGGGCGGTGCGCTGTATGGAGCTGGCACTGGCCGGATTTGACGGGCAGGCGCTGACCGGCAAGGTGGATTATATTAACGCCCATGGCACCTCTACCCCGGTCGGCGATATCAAGGAGCTGGATGCGGTGCGCGAGGTGTTTGGCCCGCGTGGCTATCTGCCGGTAGTGGCCTCTACCAAATCGCTGACCGGCCATTCGCTGGGCGCAACCGGTGTGCAAGAAGCGATTTATACGCTGTTGATGATGCAAGGAGGCTTTATCGCGGCCTCTGCCAATATTGAAACGCCGGACCCGGCGATTGGCGATATTCCGGTGCCACAGGCGCGGCTGGATGACACAGCGATCAATCTGGCACTGTCCAATTCCTTCGGCTTTGGCGGCACCAACGCCACGCTGGCCCTAGCCAGATGGCAGGGTTAGACAGGCAGGCGCATGGGCATTTTGGCAGGCAAAAACGGGCTGATTGTCGGGGTCGCCAATGAACGATCGGCTGCCTGGGGGATTGCCAAAGCCGCCCATCAGCATGGGGCAAATCTGGCCTTCAGCTATCAGATGGACGCCTTCAAAAAGCGGCTGGAGCCGCTGGCTGGAGAGGTTGGCTCTGATATTCTTCTGCCTTGCGATCTGGCAGAGGACGGCGCGGCAGACAGGCTGATCGCAGCTCTCGGCCAGCATTGGAACCGGCTTGATTTTGTCGTGCATGCGGTCGGCTTTTCCGACAAGGCTGAGCTGAAAGGCCCCTATTTCAATACCAGCCGGGCCAATTTTGAGCAGACCCTGCTGATCTCGGCCTTTTCGCTGACTGAGCTGACCAGGGCGGCTGTGCCGATGATGACTGGCGGCGGGGCGGTCCTGACCTTGAGCTATCTGGGCGGGGTGCGGACCACGCCGAATTACAATGTGATGGGGGTAGCGAAAGCCGCGCTGGAGGCTTCGGTGCGCTATCTGGCAGTGGATTTGGGAGGCCGGAATATCCGGGTGAACACCCTGTCTGCCGGGCCGATGAAAACGCTGGCCGGGGCGGCTATCAGCGGCGCGCGCCATGTATTTCGCCACAGTGAGGAACAAGCCCCGCTGGGCCGCAACCCGGATATTGACGAGGTTGGCAAGGCGGCGGTCTATCTGGTCTCAGACCTGTCATCCGGCGTGACCGGCGAAACCCATTATGCCGATGGCGGCTATCACCATATCGGCGTACCCAACGAGGGATGAGCGGGGGGTTCAGGTGCGGCCGCTGAGCAATTTGCGATGCGCCTCATAAAGCCGTTTATTGTCTGAATTATATTCCTGCTTCAGATCGCAAGGCAGGTCATACACATCCACCAGCTCAAAACCAACCGGCCAATAGCTGTTACCCTGGCGTTCAATTTCAAAGCCGACCGCCAGATGGATGGAAGCACGGGTGATTTTCGGATCTGCCGCCGGCGAGAGGTAAAAGCTGCGCTGGGTGGTATATTTGTTTTTCGCTGCATAGGTTTTGATTTCCAGATAAAACTCTGTGCCCGGATAAGATTCATTCCCCGGCCAGATGACATCCAAATCGGGATAGCCGGTGGATTTGCCGCCGCCGCTTTTGGTGCGCGGGGCGCGGGCCTGAAAGCCGCTGCTGTTCAGCGCATCCCGCACAAAAGGTTCCATATCATTGCCCACCTCATTGGGGCGCTCGCGGCTAATGGGGCGGGCCGCAACGGTCTGGCAAACCAACTCAAAAGCCGGTTTCAAGGCTGCCAGCAAGGCGGGCCGTCCGGCCTCTGGCAATGGCAAGACCCGGTAGCCATAGAGCTTTTCAATCACCTGATAAAAAGGCTGGCTGGTCTTCATAACACTCACTCAATTTGACTTGCGGAAAATCACGATCCGGTTGGAATTGGTGCCTTTGCTATTGTTGGACACGCCCCAGCAATTCGCCGTCTTGGTAAAATCCTGCTGGTTGATCATCACCGCCAGCAAGTCCAGCGGCAGGTTTTGGGCGGCAGCGATCACCGCCTCTTCCAAAAGGATTTTGCCGCCCCGCACCTCTCCCACCTCAAAGGCGATATGCCCACCAGGCCGGGTGATACGGGCCAGCTCTGTCAGGCTGCGCCGGACAAAATCCTGCCAATCTTCGAGTTTTTTGTAATGCGATATGGCAACAGTTTCCACCTCTATGCCGGCAAACCAGCAGCGCAGCCAATTATCCGCCTGATAATCCACCACATCCAAAAAGGGCGGCGAGGTCACCGTCAGGGCAATGCTGTCATCGGCAATTTGCCGGGTCTGATCAGCCGGGCCGCAATAAAGCCGGGCTTTGGCATCCGGCATACCACCCTCTTTCAGCAGCTGGCGCGATTTCTTCATTATCAAAGTCGGAATATCGCGTCTGGGTGGGCTCTGATTGCGCTTTTGATTGATAATCGCCTGTCGCTTGACCGAGACGGCCTGATTGGGCGGCAGGGTATAAACAGAAAAAAAGCCGGATGAATGGCCAGTCAGCCGATTGATCGCCACCATCTGTATCCATCTGTCCACATCATCCATCTGGCCGCTGGCCTGTCTGTCCAGCAACCAGCCGCGCAGCCCTTGCAAATCTGCCAGCGTTTCCGGGTGATAAAATACCAGCAACTCCTCGCTGGCGGGCGGGGGAAACTGGCCAAAGGGGATTTCTGCCAACCGCACCTGTATCGCCGTTAAATCTATCGGCTTCAGGCGCGGGCCAGCAAGAATACGGCTGAGCGGATTGCTGTCATTACCCAGCGGCACACGGCCTGCCAAACCGGCCTCTATCAGGGTTGTCCCGCGCCCCATAAAGGGATCATAGACCAGATCGCCAGGTTCGGTCAGCCGATCAATAAAAAAGCGCGGCAGCTGCGGCTTGAAACAGGCCCGGTAGCTCACCTCATGCAGATTGCTGGCCTGGCGCTGGCGGGCAGTCCAGAATTCATTGATGAAATAGGGAATATCCCCCGGTTTTTCAAAGATGCTGCGGCTGCCAAACTGATCAAATTCTGCCAGCAAATCGCAAAAATCCAAAGACTCGCTGTGCTGAAATTGAAAGGCTTGCTGGTTCATTCGCATTCGCCAAGAAAAGTTAAGAAAAAGGCCCGTTCTTGCCTTGTTCTCTCATTGTGGGTGAATTCTTATCTTTGTAAAGCCCTTATCGGCTGGCCGGACTGTCAAATCCGAAAAAAAACCGCCCCGGGCGGTGCTGGCCGGGGGCGGTTTTGCAAAATTTGAAACAAGCATTGCTCTGGCGGGCGGCCCATACGGGCCGGCCTGAGGCGGTTTGCAAGGCTTACTCTTCCTTGCCTTCCAGATCAGCCCCATCTTCCTGATCGACCCGCTTCATCGACAATTTCACCTTGCCGCGGTCGTCAAAGCCGATCACCTTGACCCAGACCATATCGCCTTCCTTGCAGACATCCGTAGTCTGGCCAACGCGCTCATTACGCATTTCAGAGATATGCACCAGCCCGTCGCGGGGGCCGAGGAAATTGACAAAGGCGCCGAATTCCACAGTCTTGACGACCTTGCCCTGATAGATTTCGCCCAGCTCCGGCTCAGCCGTGATCTCCTTGATCCGGCGATGCGCCGCATCGGAGGATTCCTGGCTGACCGCCGCGACTGAGACAGTGCCATCATCTTCAATATCAATCTTCGCGCCGGTCTCTTCACAAATCTCACGGATGACCTTGCCGCCCGGCCCGATCAGCTCACGGATTTTATCCACCGGAATTTTCACTGTAGAGATTTTCGGCGCACTGTCTGCCAGTGATTCACGCGCTGTGGTCAGCGCCTTGGCCATCTCGCCCAGAATATGCAAGCGGCCATCACGCGCCTGATCGAGGGCGATTTTCATAATCTCCGGCGTGATAGAGGTGATTTTAATATCCATCTGCAGCGAGGTGATGCCGGTTTCTGTGCCAGCAACCTTGAAATCCATATCGCCCAGATGATCCTCATCACCCAGAATATCAGACAGAACAGCGAAATCATCGCCTTCCTTGATCAGCCCCATGGCGATACCAGCCACTGGGCGCGCCAACGGCACCCCGGCATCCATCATCGACAAAGATGTGCCGCAGACTGTTGCCATGGAAGAAGAACCGTTTGATTCGGTAACTTCCGAGACCGTTCGCAGCGTATAGGGGAAAGCCTCCTTGGAAGGCAGAACCGGGTTAATCGCCCGCCAGGCCAGCTTGCCATGCCCCACCTCCCGGCGGCCGGGCGTGCCCATGCGGCCTGCCTCACCCACCGAATAGGGCGGGAAATTATAATGCAGCATGAAGCGCGAACGATATTCCCCATCCAACGCATCCACAATCTGCTCATCCTGACCCGTGCCAAGCGTGGTTACGCACAAGGCCTGTGTCTCACCGCGGGTGAACAGCGATGAGCCATGCGTGCGCGGCAGCATCCCTACCTCTGCCACAATCGGGCGCACAGTCTTGGTATCGCGCCCGTCAATACGGGTGCCAGTCTTTAGGATAGCCGAACGCACAACATCTGCTTCCAGCTCTTTCATCAGTCCGCCAACCAGCACCGGATCAGCTTCTTCACCGGCTTTTTCCAGCGCCTCTGCCTTCACCTCAGCCAGCGCATCCTGACGGCTGGTCTTATCCTTGATGGCATAGCCAGCTTCCACTTTTTTGCGCAGGCCGGTGACCGTTTTGCGCAGAGCTTCGGCTTCCGGGGCTTCTTCTGGCAGAGCGCGCGGCTCCTTGGCAGCAGCCTCAGCCAGCGAGATAATCGCCTCAATAACCGGCTGCATCTGAGCATGGCCGAAAGTAACCGCGCCCAGCATGATGTCCTCAGACAGCTCAGAGGCTTCTGATTCCACCATCAGCACCCCTTCTGCCGTGCCGGCCAGAATCAGGTCCAGCTGGCTGTCTGCCATCTCGCTGCGGGTCGGGTTCAGAATATAATCACCATCCTTCCAGCCAATGCGCGCCCCGGCAATCGGGCCGAAAAACGGCACGCCGGAAATGGTCAGCGCTGCCGATGCGCCCACCATCGCCACAATATCCGGGTTATTTTCCAGATCATGTGACAGAACAGTGCAGACAATCTGCGTCTCACATTTAAAGCCTTTCGGAAAGAGCGGGCGAATAGGCCGGTCAATCAGGCGGCTGGTCAGGGTTTCATTCTCGGACGGGCGGCCTTCACGCTTGAAAAAGCCACCTGGAATCTTGCCGGCCGCAAAAGCCTTTTCCTGATAATTCACGGTCAGCGGAAAGAAATCCTGGCCCGGGCGGGCTGTTTTGGCAGCAACCGCAGTGCAAAGCACGCTGGTTTCGCCCATTGTGGCCATCACGGCCCCATCTGCCTGACGGGCTACCTTGCCGGTTTCCAGTATCAGTGTTTTATCGCCCCAGTTGATTTCCTTGCGATATATTTCGAACATTCGATTCTCCGTTTCAATTTTGCAGCCGCCTTTTATCGCAGGCTCCAAGCCTTATGCGGGACAGGATGGCGAGCAGCCAACGCTGATTAACGCCGACAGCTATCATCTGAGGAGCTGACTGTGTGTAGAGGGGGGAAGTATTTTCGATAGGCAGGCCGGTTGCCTGCCCGGTGAATGACATCCCTGTCCGGTCATTCAGCTTGCCTGCCAGCTCTGACAGGTTTGTGCCTCATTCATCCTAGTTTGCGGCTATCCTTGGTTTTCTCTTTTCTTTCTTCATCTGCCGAGGGATATGACACGGCGCGGCATTATTTGCAAACAAAAAAGCTGTCCGGCCAGCATTGGCAGACAGCTTTGTTGCAAAAATATCTGGCGGGCCTTTGTCAGCGACGCAAGCCCAGCTTGCCGATCAGGTCTTTATAGGCCTGTTCGTTGCGGCGCTTTATATAGTCCAGCAAATGGCGGCGCTGGCCCACCATAGTCACCAGACCGCGCCGCGAGGCAAAGTCCTTTTTATGGGTTTTCATATGCTCAGTCAGATTATTGATCCGTTCGGTCAAAATCGCGACCTGCACCGCAGAGGATCCTGAATCTGCATCATTGGCACCGAATTCGCTGACCAGCTCAGCAGTGCGTTCCTTGGTAATCGACATCATCATCTCCATTTTTTAATCAGTTATCGATATTGAAGACCCGCATCGGCACCCAACGCCCCTGTTTGGGCTGAATGAGGGCAACCGGCTGACCCGCCAGCACGGCAATGGCCGGACCAGCTTCGTCTGCCAGAGCGTCTGTTGCAGACAGACCCTGACCAAACCGCAACCTTTGCGCTTCTTCTTGTGTGACAGCCAGAGCCGGGATGTCGTCCAGCACGGCCAGCACAGGCATCACGCTATGTGATGCGGCGGCACTCTGCCCCATTTTTTCCAATAAATCCAGTGAAATCGCATCTTCTATCTGAAATTTACCCACCTGCAGGCGGCGTAGGCTAATGATATGGGCCGCACTGCCCAGCACCCGCCCCAGATCACGGGCCAGGGCGCGCACATAAACCCCCTTGCCGCACCGCACCTTAAATTCGGCTTCTTGCTTGTCTGTGCGCAGCAGCTGCAGGGCCTTGACCTCTACCGTGCGGGCCGCCAGCTGTGGCAGGTCTTGCGGCGTATCGCTCTGTCTGGCCAGCTGATAGGCGCGCTGACCGGCAATCTTGACCGCCGAATAGACCGGCGGGGTTTGCTCAATCATCCCGGTAAATTGGCCCAGTATGGCGCGAATCTCTGCTTCTGCCGGTATCTGATCAGAGCGGCGGGTGACGGTGCCTTCCCGGTCATCGGTGCTGGTCTCAGCACCCCAAGCCAGGCTGAAAGCATAGGCTTTGTGGCTGTCCATCGCATAGGAAACAGTCTTGGTTGCCTCTCCCAGAGCTATCGGCAGCACCCCAGAGGCCAGCGGGTCCAGCGTGCCACCATGCCCGGCCTTGCCCGCGCCCAGCAGGCGGCGCACACGGGCCACTGCCTGAGCGGAGCTGATGCCCTCCGGCTTGTCCAGATTAACCCAGCCATGTAGCCGGCCTGTTTTCGGTGCGTTCGCCCGGTTATTGTTATCCCGGCTATTCATCAGTCTCCGGGGGCCGCAGGCGGGCTGGCAATTTTCTGAAATAACCGGCCCATCCGGTCCGCCGTATCAAAACTGTCATCCAGCAGAAATTTCAGCTTGGGCATACGGCGTAGATGCACCCGCCCGGCTATCAGATGGCGGATTTTAGGGGCCAGATCATTCAGCAGGCTGAGCACCAGCACCGCTTGCATCCCGCCCAGCGGCATTACATAAACCCGCGCATTGGACAGATCCGGGCTGACCGAAACTTCGGAGACCGTGATCGAAAGAGACTGCAATTCCTCAACAAAAATTTCCTGACGCAGCAACAGGCCGGCCAGCGCGTGCCGCAATTCCTCACCGACCCGCAACTGGCGGGTGGAAGGGGCTTTCGCTGTTTTTGACTTGCGCGTCATCTTCTGAAGCCTGTCCTGCCAAAACCCGGCCAGCCGCCTTTCCAGCCAGCAGCTGGTTAGTCCAGCGTGCGGGCGACTTCTGTCACCTCAAAACATTCGATTTGGTCGCCCTCGGCAATGTCTGAATAATTCTCAAAAGCCATGCCGCATTCCATGCTCTCACGCACTTCCTTGACCTCATCCTTAAACCGTTTCAGTGTCTTCAGCGAGCCTTCATGAATCACCACATTATCGCGCAGCAAACGCACCTTGCAGCCACGCTTGATAACGCCGTCTGTGACCATACAGCCTGCCACCTTGCCCATCTTGGAAATGGAAAACACCTGGCGGATTTCGGCATAGCCGATAAATTCTTCCTTGGTATCCGGGCTGAGCAGGCCGCCCATCGCAGCCTTCACCTCATCAATCAGCTCATAGATGATCGAATGATAGCGGATATCCAACCCGTCGCGCTTGGCCAGATCGCGGGCCTGCGGGATGGCGCGCACATTAAAGCCGATAACCAGCGCTGCCGAAGCAGCTGCCAGCGAAATATCCGATTCAGACAGCGCCCCGACCCCGCCTGCCAGTATCCGCACCTTCACCTGTTCGGTGCCCAGCTTTTCCAAGGCCACCTTGATCGCCTCAAATGAGCCATGCACATCTGTCTTGATCACCACAGGCAATTCCTCAGCCTCGCCCGCCGCGATTGCGCTGAGCATCTGTTCGACAGAACCGCGCGCTGACACAGCCGCCTCACGATCCCGCATCTGGCGGCGGCGATATTCGGAAACTTCTCGCGCCCGCGATTCAGATTCGACCACGACAAAAACATCACCAGCCATCGGCGTGCCATTCAGCCCCAGCACCTCCACCGGCTGGCCGGGCAGCGCCTCCTGCAGTTTTTCCCCGCGTTCATTCAGCAGCGCCCGCACCTTGCCGCTTTCGGCCCCGACCACAAAAATATCACCGATCCGCAGCGTGCCGCGCTGAATCAGCACTGTCGCCACCGAGCCGCGACCGCGCTCTACTTTGGCTTCTACAACTGAGCCTTCGGCAGGACGCGCCGGATTGGCTTTCAGCTCCAGCAATTCGGCCTGCAGCATGATCGCCTCTTCCAAAGCTACCAGCCCCTCACCGGTATGGGCCGAGACATCCACACATTGCACATCACCGCCAAAATCCTCAGTGATGATCTCATGCTGCAGCAAATCATTGCGCACCCGGGCCGGGTCAGCCCCCGGCTTATCAATCTTGTTAACCGCCACAATCACCGGACAATCAGCAGCGCGGGCATGATTGATTGCCTCTATCGTCTGGGCCATCACCGAATCATCAGCAGCGACAACCAGCACCACTATATCAGTTGTATTGGCCCCGCGCAGGCGCATCTCGGTAAAGGCTTCATGGCCCGGCGTATCAAGAAAGGTGATCACATTTTTCTGTGAAGTGGTGATCTGATAGGCCCCGATATGCTGGGTAATGCCGCCTGATTCCCCGGCCGCAACATCGCTTTTGCGAATCGCGTCCAGCAAGCTGGTCTTGCCGTGATCAACATGGCCCATTACCGTTACTACAGGCGGGCGCGATTTCAGCTTTGCCGGATCGTCTGCCTCATCAGTTATCAGGCCGGTTTCAATATCAGAGTCTGAAACCCGCTGCACCTTATGGCCGAATTCCAGTGTTACCAACTCAGCTGTCTCAGCATCAATGGTCTGGGTTGCGGTTGCCATAATCCCCTGTTTCATCAGCTCCTTGACCACATCAGCAGCGCGTTCTGCCATCCGGTTGGCCAGTTCCGAGACGGTGATCGAATCCGGGATTACCACATCGCGAACCTGTTTTACCTTAGGCTGGGATTCTTCACGCATCCGCGCCTTTTCCCGCTGGCGGCGCACCGAAGCCAGTGAGCGTTGGCGCATTCCTTCACTGCCGGACAGGGCTTCGGTAATGGTCAGCTTGCCACTCTGGCGGCGCATATCTGTGCCGCGCCCTCTTGCTGGACGGCGTGCGGCCTCAGCTTCTTCTTCCCGGCGACGACGCGGCGCGGTGGCATCAGGCCGACTGGTTGGCGGCCGATCATTGGTAAATTTACGAGGTGCGGCTGCCGGGGTTGCCTGACGGCGGGCATTTTCGTCAGCCAGCCGAGCCGCTTCCGCTTCTTTTTTCGCCTGGGCCTGTTTTTCTATTTCTTCCAGCTCGGCCAGCTCTGCCTGTCGGCGCGCCTCACGCGGGTCCAGCGGGGCCGCCTCAGCCGGTGTCTGCTGACTTTGGCCTGCAGCTTCCTCAGCACCTGACGCAGCCGCTGCTTCGGCAAGTTGCGTAGCCTCCTCAGCGGCCTTTGCCTCGTTTTTGCTCAAGCCGGCGCGCAGCACTTCCATGCGTTTGGCGCGCTCGGCAGCAGTCAGCGTATCTGCTGCTTCATTTGCCTCCGGCTCTGTAGCAGCCGGGCGTTGCGGGGTGGCTGGTGTCGGTAGGCCGCGCGCTGCCGGACCCCCGGGGCGGGCGGGCAGAACCGGGCGCTTGCGGCGCACCTCAACCTGAACAGTCTTGCCACGGCTGCCTGAGCCGTCCCCGCGCAGGGAGGAGGAATCCAGCGTGCCCCCCAGTGACAGTCTGGAACTGCCAGACAGGCTCAATTTCTTTGACTTGTTTGTCTCGTCACTCATTTTGCACCTTCTTGTGCTGTCCGGTCTTGTCTTTCCGACTGTCCAGCCTGTGGTCCCGTGATACACTGCTCAGGCAGGGCCTGACAAGACAGCGCCCCGATAAATGCGTCCAGCTTTTGCCAGCTCAGCCGCAATTTTTGTTGCAAGCCCGCCTGTCCGGCATAACCAGAGGCCAGCACGCCCACATAAGCCAGCGTTTCGCGCCCAAATGCCTGACCCAGCAGGCGGGCGGGCACACCCTTGATAATCCAGCCCGGCTGCACAGATGATTTCAGCTTGGCCGCCTCGCGCGGGGAGGCATCATCAGCTATCAACAGCCCATCCATCTGACCTGCGCCGCGCAGGGAGCCGGAGCCGCCTATCGCCAGCCCGGCCCGCCGTGACAGGGCCAGCACCCGCACAAAGTTATTGGCCAGCAAATCTGCCAGCTGCCCGGTTAGCTGTTCAGTAAGCGCCTCCGGCCCGGCTGTCAGCTGGGCTGCTTGAATGCCCAGATGCCGGGTGAAGGCTTTTTTCCGCACCGCCATAGCCAACGCCTCCGGGCTGGCAGTCACCCAGGCACCACGGCCCGGCAGCTTTTCTGCCAGATCCGGCACCAGCGCGCCATCCGGCCCGGCAACGAACCGGATCAGATTTTCGGGCGGCACTGATTGGCCTGTTGCGATACAGTGGCGCATTCGCCTCAACGCTCCTCTTAATTGCAGCCGATGGCCCGCTAGGCCCCGGTTGACTCCCCAGCAGATTCTGCCTCTGTTTCCTCAGCAGATGCTGTCTCTGATTCCTCGCCAGGAACAGCCTCTGCTTCGTCTGCTTCCTCATCCGCAAACCAATGGGCGCGGGCGGCCATGATGATCTCACCGGCTGTCGCCTCATCCTCAATACCGAATTCACCCAGCAGGCCGGACAATTCCTCTGAATCCAGCTCGGCCAGATCATCGAGGCTACGCACATCATTTTCTGCCAGTTTCAGCATCATTGGCAGGCTGAGATAGTCCACCTCGCGCAGGTCCGCTGCTACTTCCAGCCGTTCCAGCTCGCCTTCAATTCGGGCGGTCTCAGCAGTCACAAATTCGGTTGCCCGATTATGCAACTCGCCGGCAACATCCATATCAAAGCCCTGAATTTCAGCGAGGTCCTCAACCGCGGTCTCGACAATATCCTCAACCACAACAAAGCCTTCAGCGACCAGCAGATGCGCTATCACATCATCAATATTCAGCGCTTCAATGAAGCGGGAAGAACGTTGCTTGAATTCTTCCTGGCGTTTTTCGGATTCCTCGGCCTCCGTCAAAATATCAATATACCAGCCGGTCAGCTGCGAGGCGAGACGCACATTCTGGCCGCGCCGCCCAATCGCCAGGCTGAGCTGATCATCCGGGACCACCACTTCCATGCGGCCAGCCACCTCATCCATCACCACCTTGGCGACCTCTGCCGGAGCCAGAGCATTCACCACAAAGGTGACCGGATCTTCGGAAAACGGGATAATCTCAATTTTCTCCCCTTGCAATTCGCCGACCACCGCCTGCACTCGGCTGCCACGCAAGCCAACACAGGCCCCGACCGGATCAATAGAGGTGTCGCGGGACATAACAGAGATTTTCGCACGGCTGCCCGGCTCGCGCGAGACCGCCATAATCTCAATGATCCCGTCATAGATTTCCGGCACTTCCTGAGTGAACAGCTTGGCCATGAATTCATTGCTGGCACGCGACAGGAAGATTTGCGGGCCGCGCTGTTCTTCCCGCACATCCAGAATATAGGCACGCACCCGGTCGCCCTGGCGCAGATTTTCGCGCGGGATCATTTCCTCACGCCGGATAACCCCTTCGCCGCGGCCCAGATCAACAGTAATCGAATAGCTTTCTGCCCGCTTGATCGTGCCCACCACAATCTCACCGACCCGATCCTTATATTCTTCATACTGGCGGGCGCGTTCTGCCTCACGCACCTTCTGGCTGATTACCTGCTTGGCGGTCTGGGCAGCGATGCGGCCAAATTCAATCGGCGGCAGGGGCTGGCGCAAAAACTCACCGGCAGACAGATTGAATTTCTGCCCCTCGGTCAGGCTCATCTGGGTGGCATCATCCTCAACTTCCTCAACCACTTCGGTCCAGCGTTCCAGCGTGATGGTGCCGTTCTTACGGTCGATCATGGCCCGAATATCACGGTCATTTCCATATTTGGAGCGGCCCGCCTTTT
>JADHLK010000062.1 GCA_016780695.1 Alphaproteobacteria bacterium
GATTCAGCCCGGCCCTGTTCCAAATTAATCAGCTCTGAATAAAAAGACCCTAAATCAACTGGAAACGGATCATAAAGCCTCGTCTGAAAATGAAACAGCTATCTGCCATCCAGTTCTGTTTCAATGCGACCCTCTTTGCACAAAATCGGGCAAGCTGGGGAAAATGGCTATGGATTCAGCCGGATCGCCTGCCAGCTGCCGGTCGCTGATTTTGTATATCGGAACCTGTCATGCAGCCGGAAAGCCCCATCTGCCCAAAATTCTATCTCCTGCGGACGCAACAGGAAGCCGCCCCAATGCGGCGGGCGGTCAACCGGTCTGTCCTGCCAGCTTTTTTCCAGCTCGGCGACCTTTTCCTGCAAGGCTTCGCGGCTGGCCAGCGGCTGGGATTGATCTGAGGCCCAGGCCCCTATCTGGCTGCCGCGCGGACGGCTGGCAAAATAGCCGTCGCTGACAGCAGCGCTGGCTTTTTCAATCCTCCCCACCGCCCGTATCTGGCGGCGCAGCGATTTCCAGTGAAGGCAGAGCGCAGCCTTGCCGGTTGCGAGCAGCTCGTCTGATTTGCGGCTGGTATAATTGGTGAAAAACACAAACCCCTCATCCGACCATTGCCGCAGCAAAACCATCCGCACGGATGGCATCCCATCTGCCGCAACCGAGGCCAGCGCCACCGCATCATGATCGTTGATTTCTGCCTCTTTTGCTTCTGCCATCCAGCTGCCAAATAGCTGAAAGGGATCAGCAGGCGGCGATTGGTGCAGCACGCCCGGAGCAGCCTGTTTTTCGATGCTATCTGACATTTCTCGCCTCTTTATTATTGGTTCCGGGTTTATTACTGGTTCCGGGCAGTGGCGGCCAACCCTGCATCACTTAAACCATCAGCCGGCATTTCCCAGACTGGATATTCCATGATAGTATCTAGAGGCAAATTGCGATCAAACAAGGTCTGTTGCCAAAACAGGCTTGCCACAGAATTGCCATAAATCAAATTTAGTCTGTAACTGTGCCGCTTTGCAACCGGCCGGAAGTGATCAAGACTGAAAAAATCGCAAAAAGGAGCAGCAGATGTTCACCCGTTTGGCCCTTGGCCTTTTTCTGGTTTCCCTGCCGCTGGCGGCTGGTGCTGACACCCGCATTGAAACGGTGCTTGGCACAGTCATCAAGCAGGATAGCCGCACCGAAACAGTGGTGCGCAAAACCCCAACCACTGAACAGGTATGCCGGGATGTGGATGTGCCGGTCTATGCTGAGGCTAAATCAGGCGAGTCAAATCTGGGGGCGATGATTGTCGGCGGGCTGATCGGCTCTGCTCTGGGCAATAAGATGTCTGACAGCAATGGCGGCGGGGCGGCCGGGGCCGTTGCCGGGGCGATTGTCGGCGGTGAAATATCCAAAAATTCCAATAAACAGGGGCAAATTGTCGGCTATCAGCGCCAGTCCGTCTGTGAGAATCGCTCTATTGTCCTGACCGAAAATGTGCAGCAGATCATCGGCTATCGGCTGACGGTAGAGGCAGATGGCCGGATCCTGACGCTGGATGTGCCAAACAGCTATCAAATTGGCCAGCGGGTGGAGATTCGGAAGCAGATTAGCTATTCGGTGCGCTAACTCTGGTTGGCAGAGGCACTGCTAAGATGATGCCGGGGCTGCATGACTTGCGGCCCCTGCTGCTTTTAGGGTAAGAAAAAGGCGTGGGCAACACAGACGATCACCGCAGCCCGATAACAAGCCCGGGCAGCGACCAGATTTGAGGACAAACAGATAATGACTTCAGGAAACGGCACTTCCGGGCTTCTGGCAGGCAAGCGCGGGCTGATTATGGGTGTGGCAAATAACCGGTCTATCGGCTGGGGTATCGCAGAGGCGGCAGCCGCACAGGGAGCTGAACTGGCCTTCACCTATCAAGGAGATGCTCTGAAAAAACGGGTCGTGCCGCTGGCAGACCAGCTGGGCAGCCAGACAGTCATGGAATGTGATGTCAGCTCTGATCAGTCAATGGACAGCGTTTTTGCAGCCTTGCAGGAGCAATGGGGCAGCCTCGATTTTCTGGTGCATGCCATCGCCTGGTCAGACAAGGATGAGCTGACCGGCGAATATCTGGATACCAGCCGCGATAATTTTACCCGCACAATGGATATTTCAGTCTATAGCTTCACCGCGCTGGCCCAGCGCGCCGCCGCCATGATGAATGAGGGCGGCTCCATGCTGACCCTGACCTATTACGGGGCTGAGCGGGTCATGCCGCATTACAATGTCATGGGGGTGGCCAAGGCCGCGCTGGAAGCCTCGGTGCGCTATCTGGCGGTGGATCTGGGCGGGCGCAATATCCGTGTGAACGGGCTGTCTGCCGGACCGATGAAAACGCTGGCGGCGTCCGGTATCGGAGATTTCCGCTATATTCTGAAATGGAATGAATATAATTCACCGCTGAAACGCAATGTCACGCTGGCAGATGTTGGCGGGGCCGGCGTCTATCTGCTCTCAGATCTATCCTCCGGCGTGTCCGGTGAAACGCATCATGTGGATTGCGGCTATCATGTTGTCGGCATGAAAGCTGTGGATGCCCCGGACATTTCGGTCGTCAAATCAGATGAGTGATAATCGCTTTGGCCAGCTGTTCAGCTTTACCAGCTTTGGGGAAAGCCACGGGCCGGCGATTGGCTGTGTGGTGGATGGGGTGCCGCCCCGCCTGCCGCTCTCGGCTGAGGCCATCCAGCCCTATCTGGATCGCCGCCGCCCGGGCCAGTCGCGCTTTGTCACCCAGCGCCGCGAGGCTGATCAGGTGGAAATCCTGTCCGGCGTTTTTGACGGGATGACCACCGGCACGCCGATTGGCCTTTTGATCCATAACACCGATCAACGCAGCCGCGATTATGGCGAGATTGCCCGCCAATTCCGCCCCGGCCATGCAGATTATACCTATCAGGCAAAATACGGCATCCGTGACTATCGCGGCGGCGGGCGTTCCAGCGCGCGCGAAACCGCCATGCGGGTGGCCGCCGGGGCAATTGCCGATTTGACCCTGAAACAGGCTTTGGGGCCGGATTATTCGATCACCGGCTCAGTTGTGCAGCTGGGCCCGCACAAGATTGACCGCAGCAATTTTGACCCTGCCCAAATTGATCAGAATCCATTTTTCTGCGCTGATGCCAAGGCTGCCGAAGCCTGGGCAGACTGGCTGGACGGGGTGCGCAAGGCCGGTAATTCTGCCGGCGCGGTGGTTGAGGTGGTGGCCAGCGGCGTGCCAGCGGGGCTTGGCCAGCCTGTCTATGGCAAGCTGGATGCCGAATTGGCGGCCGCCATGATGGGCATCAATGCAGTCAAGGGCGTGGAGATTGGCAGCGGCTTTGATCTGGCGGCCCGGCCCGGCGATGAAGCCGGGGATGAGATGCGCATGGGGGCTGATGGGCAGCCTGAATTCTTGTCTAATCATGCGGGCGGCGTGCTGGGCGGCATCAGCTCTGGCCAGCCAGTTGTAGTGCGCCTTGCAATTAAGCCGACCTCCTCTATCCTTACGCCGCGCCAATCCATCGATCAGGATGGCAAAGAGGTGGCGCTGCAAACCAAGGGCCGCCATGATCCCTGTGTCGGGATACGGGCGGTGCCGGTTGCTGAGGCGATGATGGCCTGCGTGCTGCTGGATCAGCTGATGCGCCACCGCGCGCAGACCCAGCTGCTGGGCTGACCGCTAGCTGGCTTTTTCTGCAGCCAGCAGATATTCCTGATTACCGCCGCGCCCGGCCAGCGGGCTCTCAATAACGCCTCGCGGCTGCCAGCCATGCTCTGCCAACCAATCCGCTATCCGGGCCACGGCCTGCTGGCGGGCGGCTGCATCACGCACAATCCCGCCCTTGGCGAGATGTTTTGGCCCCAGTTCAAATTGCGGCTTGACCAGCACCAGTAGCTGGCATTGCGGGGCAGCCAGCCCAAGGCTGGGGCCGAGCGCAAGTTGCAGGGAAATAAAAGACAGATCAGCTGTGATCAGCTGCGGGGCCTCTGGGATCAGTGCCGCGGTCAGCTGGCGGGCATCTGTTTTTTCCAGCGAGACCAGCCCGGCGAACCCCTGCAAATCGCTGTGTAGCTGGCCGCTGCCCACATCCACCGCATAGACGCGCCTGGCACCACGCTGCAGCAAAAGCTGGGAAAACCCGCCCGTGGACGCCCCCAGATCCAGACAAATTTTGCCAGCCGGATCGCACTGGCTGAACTGATCAAGCCCAGCCTGTAATTTCAGCGCCGCCCGACTAACCCAGCCGACCAGCTGGCTGGCAATTTCTATCTGGCTGTCTGCATTGATAAGGCGGGCCGGTTTGTCCACTATGCGGCCATCCGCCCGCACCGCCTGTTCGGCAATCATCTGGCGGGCGCGTTCCCGGCTCTCGGCATGGCCCAGCTGAACCAGCATCTGATCCGCCCGGCCGCGCGGCGCGATCGGGTCAGCTGCGGGCATGGTGGCGGGCTGTTTTGCCGGCCAGCAACAGGCGCGCCTTTTCATAAAGCCCGCCTACATCCAGACCGGCGATTTCCAGCTGGCGTTCTCTTGCGGCATGGTCAAGATAGCGTTCCGGTAAATGCGCTGTGCGAATCTTCAAGCCCTTGTCCAGCGCCCCGCTCTCTGCCAGATAATCCAACACCAAAGCTGAAAAGCCGCCGCTGCTGGCTTCTTCTACCACCAGCAGGGCGGAATGATCTGCTACCAGCCGGTCCAGCAAGCCGGTATCCAGCGGCTTGGCAAAACGGGCATCTGCCAGCGTGATCTGATGGCCCTCGCCTGCCAGCCTGTCAGCCAGCTGGCTGGTTTGTTCCAGCATTGTTCCGAGGCTTAGCACGGCCAGATCGCTCCCTTCACGGATGATCCGCCCCTTGCCGATCGTCAGCGGAGCCGGCTGTTCCGGCAGGGCGACACCGCTGCCTGTGCCACGCGGATAGCGCAGCGCACAAGGCCCGCCCT
Source organism: Alphaproteobacteria bacterium (assembly GCA_016780695.1). GTDB lineage: Bacteria > Pseudomonadota > Alphaproteobacteria > Puniceispirillales > Puniceispirillaceae > JADHLK01. The sequence goes on from JADHLK010000062.1 coordinate 4,952, forward strand.
CATAGGCGGCGGCGGTTGCAACCATACGCACAAGCTCCGCCTCATCTGCTGGACACATAATCATCATATTTGGCAGGCAAGACAGCCAGGCCAGATCAAAAACCCCGGCATGGGTCGCCCCATCCGCCCCTACCAGCCCGGCCCGGTCAATGGCAAAACGCACCGGCAAATTCTGAATCGCCACATCATGCACCAGCTGATCATAACCGCGCTGCAAAAAGGTGGAATAAATCGCACAAAAGGGCTTCATCCCCTCCGTTGCCAGCCCGGCCGCAAAGGTCACCGCGTGCTGTTCAGCGATACCCACATCAAAAACCCTATCCGGAAATTCGGTGGCCAGCTTGTTCAGGCCGGTACCAGACGGCATGGCAGCTGTGATCGCCACGATCTGGCTGTCCTTGCGGGCTTCTTCGATCAGCGCCCCGGCAAAAACAGAGGTAAAGGAAGGCAGGTTACCGGCGGGCTTTACCTGCTCACCTGTGATCACATCAAATTTAGGCACCGCATGATATTTTTCTGAACTGGGGCCAGCAAACGGGTGGCCGCGGCCTTTTTCAGTCACCACATGAACCAGCACCGGGCCGCGCACCTCGCCATCGCGCAGATTTTTCAGAACCGGCAGCAAATGGCCCAGATCATGGCCATCAATCGGCCCAATATGGAAAAAACCCAACTCCGAGAACAGCGAATGACCCCCCACCAGATCCCGTGCCAGATGATGCGCCCGCCGCGCCGCTTGCCGCGCCTCGCTGGGGAAACGGTTGGCCACCTCTTTCACCAGCCCGCGAATAGAATGATAGGGGCGCGAGCTGATCAGCTCCGACAGGTAGGAAGACAACGCCCCCACCGGCTGGGCAATCGACATATCATTATCGTTCAAAATCACGATCAGATCATGATCCGAAGCCCCGGCATTATTCAGCGCCTCATAAGCCATGCCAGCAGACAGGGCCCCGTCGCCGATCACCGCTATCACCTGATTGTCGCGGCCCTGCAAGTCGCGGGCAACCGCCATGCCATGGCCAGCTGAGATAGAGGTAGAGGAATGGCCAGCCCCGAACGGGTCAAATTCTGATTCAGAGCGTTTGGTAAAACCGGACAGGCCGCCTTCCTGGCGCAGCGTGCGGATACGATCCCGCCGCCCGGTCAGAATCTTGTGCGGATAGGCCTGATGGCCGACATCCCAAATAAGCCTGTCTTGCGGGGTATTGAACACATAATGCAGCGCCACGGTTAGCTCTACCACCCCCAGACCGGCCCCTAAATGGCCGCCTGTCTGGGCTACGGCCCGGATGGTCTCAGCGCGCAATTCATCTGCCAGCTGCGCCAGCTGTGCTTCCGGCAAGGCACGCAGATCGGCAACCGAGCTAATTTTGTCCAGCAAAGCTGTTTTTGAGTCTGTCACCTACCCGACCCCAAATCCAATCCCCAATCCGCTTCCAAAATCAGGCTGTCCGCACCTCGCTCCGGCCAGCCTCCTGCCACTCTTTTAACGCCCCTTATTGTTACGTTCTGGTCAGTGATCCCGATGAGTCACAAAATCAGCCAATGCCAGCAACGCCGCTGCGGACTCGCCATAATCTAGCAGAGTTTCGCGCGCCGCACCAGCCAGCCGGGCGGCTTCTCCTGCTGCGCCATCAACCCCCAGAAAATCAACGAAAGTGGCCTTGCCGCGAGCTTGATCCTGACCGCCCGGCTTGCCAGTCTTGCCCGCATCCCCCTGTATATCGAGCAGGTCATCAGCAATCTGGAAAGCCAGACCCAGATGGCAGGCATAGCTGTCCAGCTGGTTCAGCAACCGGTCATCTGCATGAGCAGAAAGCCCGCCAATCCGGCAGGCTGCCCGGATAAGCGCACCGGTTTTCAAATCCTGCATCTCCTGCATCGCCGAGAGGTCAAACCCCCCTGCCTCAGCCTGCAAATCCAGCATCTGCCCGCCAGCCATGCCGCCCAGACCGGAGGCTTCCGCCAAGGCCAGAACCATGCCTGCCCGCACCCCGGCATCCGGATGATGGGCCGGGTCTGCCAACAGCTGAAAGGCGGCTGTCTGCAAGGCATCCCCTGCCAGAATGGCGGTCGCCTCATCATAGGCCAGATGCGCGGATGGCTGGCCGCGACGCAAATCTGCATCATCCATAGCCGGTAAATCATCATGGATCAGCGAATAGGCGTGCAGCATTTCCACCGCCGCCGCCAGAGCCAGCCCGTCCCCCTCACTGCGGCCTGACTGGGTTGCAGCCAGCCGCCGACAGGCCAGAACCAGCCCACCGCGCAGCCGCTTACCGCCACTAAGCGCGCTATACCCCATGGCTGATTTCAGCTGTTCTGCCGGGCCCAGCGATGAATCAAACCAGCTTTTCATCCAGCCGGTAATGGCTTTCGCATCTTCACTAAAATCAGAGAGATCAGCCATCATGTCAAAAGACCGGGCGCGTTCAGGACTGGCCAGCGGGATCGAACGGCTCAGCGTTTTGGGGCAGACTGCCATCCTCAGGCAGGCGGATTTTTTCCACCCGCAGGCGCGCCTCCTCCAGCCGTTTCTGACAATGGACTTTCAGCTCCATCCCGCGGGCATAGGCATCTATCGCCGTATCCAGCGAGACATCTCCGGCCTCCAGCTGGCTGACGATTTGCTCCAGCTCTGCCAGAGCGGCCTCAAAACTCATTTCTGCTTTCAATTCAGGTTTTTCAGCTGCCATCAATATTTTCCCGGCTGGTGCCTGCCTGTCTCCAGAGCGCGGCGGCCAGCCTATTTTTCATTAATCGTCGTGGCAATCGCCTTGACCATCTCAGCAATACGCTTGCGCACTGAGGGTTTTTCGATTGAATAATAGGTGCGCACCAGCTCCAGCGTCTCGCGGCGGGCCATCGGATCGCGCAATTCACTGTCATCCAGCTCATAGCGGGCCCCGCGGCTGATCCGGCGCGGGCTGGCCTTCATGGTTTCCTCAGACATATCATCGAAGAAATAGCTGATCGGCACATCCAGAATCTGGCTGATATCCCAGAGCCGGGACGCGCTGATCCGGTTGGCCCCGCGTTCATATTTCTGCACCTGCTGAAAGGTGATATTCAGATAGCTGCCCAGCTGTTCCTGTGACAAACCCAGCAAGGTCCGGCGCAGCCGCACCCGCTTGCCAACATGCTGGTCAACCGCGTTATTGTTGGTAACCCGAAAATTCTTGTCAGTGACT